>JAEUIB010000814.1 GCA_016795255.1 Planctomycetota bacterium | reverse complement strand
CCGAGCGGCGAGCGATCTTCGCATCGAGGTTCGCGAAGTACTCGCGCAGGTAGATCTGACGGATCCCCGCCCCACGGTTCGTGAACTCGACGCGGAGCGCGTCGTTCTCGAACGGCGCGATCTCGCGCTCGGTGGCCTGCGTCGCCGCGTACGCGCCGGCCTCGGCGGCCGGTTGCGCCGGCGTCCCGCTCGCCGGGTTCGCGGCATCCGTGGCGGTCGCCGGGACCGAGCCGGACGGATCGGTCGCCGTCGCCGCGGGAGCGCCGTCACCCTTCGCGGGCGGCGGCGGCGGCGCCAGGAACTTGAAGTACACCAACGTGAACAGGATGCACAGCGTCAGCGTGACGAAACCACGGCGCTCCACGCGTACCTACCTTCCGACCTTCAGCCGCTCGGCGAGGTAGCTCGGCAGCACCTTCGTCGCGAGGATCTTGTTCATTGCGCTCTCGACGTCGTACGCCACGCGGCGGAACGTGACGGTCGTGCCGTCGAACAGCACGTAGCTCGCGCGCGGATCCCCGTCGCGCGGCTGTCCGACCGAACCGATGTTGACGAGCACCTTCTCCCCGGGCTTCTTCGTGAACGAGCCGCCGCAGTCCTTGGGCGCGACGAAGCCGCCGTTCTCGACGTAGACGCCCGGGACGTGGCTGTGGCCGACGAAGCACCACGGGCGATCCTGCTTCGCGAACACGCCCTTCATCTTCTCGGCGTTCTTCACGTCGGCCGGCAGCATGTACTCGCGGATCGGATCGCGCGGCGACCCGTGGACGAACAGCGCGTCCTCGGTGCGGTGCTCGACCTTCATGACGTCGGACAGCACGCGCCAGTACTCGAAGCGCTCTTCGCGCGACACCGACGGGTCGTTCAGCTGGTCCCGCGTCCAGTCGAGCGCGGTCCGCGCCTTCTCGTTGAAGTCCTCGGCGAAGTACAGCACCGCCTCTTCGTGGTTGCCGCGCAGGCAGAACTCGAAGCGCTTGACCTCGGCCAGCGCCTGGCGCGGTTCCGGGCCGTAGCCGATGACGTCCCCGAGGCACGCGATGCGCGTGGCGCCCTGCGCGGCGATGTCGTCGAACACCGCGCGAATCGCATCCATGTTCGAGTGCAGGTCGGAGATCAGCGCGAGCACGGTGAGCCTCGACGGGGCCTACGACCGGAACCGAGCGCGAGCGCGGCGGCGCACTCGGGATTTCGGGACCGATCACGAATCGGACCGTTCTATCCGAGCGCGACGGCTCGCGTCAACGCGCGCAAAGGAGCCCGCGTTCGCGCAGCGACACGTGGCTGCCCTCGCCGAGCACCACGTGGTCGAGCAGCGGGATGCCGACCAACTGCCCGGCCTCGACCAGCCGCGCGGTGATGTCGACGTCCTCGCGACTCGGGGTCGGATCGCCGCTCGGATGGTTGTGGGCGACGACCAGCGCGGCCGCGCCTTCGCGGATCGCGGCGCGGAACACCTCGCGCGGATGCACGATCGACGCCGTCAGTGACCCTTGCGAGACCATCTCCTCGCGCACCAAGCGGTGTTTGCCGTCGAGCAACAGCGCGACGAACATCTCCTTCGGCTGGTCCCGCATCCGCGCGCCGAGGACGCGGACGACGTCGGCTCCGGAGCGGATCGCGAGTCCGCGGGTGCGCGGTTCGTGCTGCAGGCGCCGCGCCAGTTCGAACGCGGCGACGAGGCGCGCCGCGCGGGCCGGACCGACGCCGCGCTCGGCGATCCACTCGTCGAGCGTGCGGTGAGCGAGCCCACGCAACCCGCCCGCCCGAGCGATCAGGACGCGCGCCAGTTCGCTGACGTGCACGGCACGCGCGCCGGTGCCGAGCAGTAGCGCCAGCAATTCGTCGGCGGCCAGCGCGGCGACTCCCGCGGCGTGCAACCGCTCGCGCGGCAACAGTTCGTCGGCGACCGCGCCGATCGGAACTCGAAGTGGATCGCGAGCGCCCTCGACGCGCGATTCGTCCGCGGCATGCGGCATGGAGCCCTCCGCGGATCGAAACGGGATCGGCGAGCTCGGGTTACCGCGGCGAGGGGTTCATTTCTTGACCAGCAGCGCGTCGCCGATGATCGCGCGATCGCCCGCGTCGGCGCGATCGGCGAAGTCGACTTCGACGACGAGCTCGCGCGCGCCGTCGAGCGCGATCGCCGGGACGTCGACCGCCGCCTCTCCGCCGCGCAGGATCGGACTCGTCCAACGCAGCGTTCCGTCGACGAGGAAGCGCACTTCGACCGATCCCTTGGCATCGAGCGCGAGCACTTCGTCGGCCACGCCGACGACCGCCTCCAGCCGCGTGAAACCGCCGTCGAGCGCGTACGTCAGCTTCGTGCGCGCATGCAGCCCGAGCCCCTTCGTGAACGTCCGCCCGCCCGCGACGAGCGGCCCACCGGTGACACTGCGATCGCGTTGCCACGGGAACAGGAAGTCGTCGCCGCCGCCGAAGTACGGCGTCTGCACGACGTCGGTCGGGGTCAGGTCGCTCAGGTATTCGGCGCGCGCCGAGCCGAGGCGCAGCGCGACCAGGTGCTCGACCCCGACCGTGACGGCCGGCGCGAACATCGCCGCGAGTTCGACGCGCGAGCGATCGAGTCCGACGAGGTCGGCCCGCAGCTCGCTGCCGCCGGCGCCGACGACCACCACCGCGCGCTTCTTCGCGAATTCCGGTGCGGCGTCGACGTGCGCGACGACGACGCGCTCGACGTCGTCCACCGCGAGCGTCACCGCGCCGAGGTCGCCGTCGATCCGGACGCCGTCGGCGCCGATCGATGTGACGGTGCCGGACAACGTGTCCCCGCTCTTGCGCGTCACGTGATCCAACTCCGGATCCGCACCCGCGCCCGCCGCACCCACCGGTGTCCCGCGCGAGGCCGACGTCACGAGGTCGAGCGGCAGCCGCAGCACGCCGAACTCCGTGGTCTCGAGCGCGAGCTCGTCCTCGTCCGCCGCGGCGAGCGCCCCGACGAGTCGCGAGCCGTCGACCAGGACGACGTCCCACGCACCCTCCGCGCGGGCGCCGACCGCGCCGAACTCGATCGAGACGACCTCCGCGAGCGGCACGGTGGCCGGCTCGCCGCCGGTCAGTCGCAGCGTGTCGCCGGCGTCGATGCCAGCCGCGTCGGCGCTCCATCGACGACCGTCCACGGTGCGGATCGTCACCCCGGCGACGGCCGATTCGGCGACGCTCGACCCCAGGCACAGCAGCGCGATCAGGCAGGTACGCAGCATCCGAGTTCCTTTCGCCCAGCGACCGACACGACATTCTGTCCACCCGCGCCGCGGGCTTCCAGGGCCCAGACGACAGCATGACACGCCCCGGTACGTCATCGCTAAATTCCTGCGGCCTCCGGACTTGAACAGTTCGGAGCCAGTGGGACGAAAGGCCGGCGCCGTCGAATCGACCCGGCATCGGGTTTGCTCGGCCCCGGCGGTTCCCGCTGGGAACTCCACGAATCGTCATCCCGCCGTCACGCGGTGCCCTGATCCCAGAGCCCCACGCGCCGGCGGCTGTCATTCCCCCAAGGTCCTCACATCATCGAGAGGAAGAGATCATGGCCAAGCAGCTTGCCTTCGAGCAAGAAGCGCGCGAACGGCTCCGCGAAGGAGTCCTCAAGATCGCGCGCGCCGTGAAGAGCACGCTCGGTCCGCGTGGCCGCAACGCGGTCATCGACAAGAGCTGGGGCGCGCCGACGGTCACCAAGGACGGCGTCACCGTCGCCGAGGAGATCGAGCTGAAGGACCCCTACGAGAACATGGCCGCCCAGTTGGTGAAGGAGGCGGCGTCGAAGACCTCGTCGTCCGCCGGCGACGGCACCACCACCGCGACGGTCTTGGCCGAAGCGATCTTCCTCGAGGGCCTGAAGTACCTGTCGTCGGGCGCCAACACCGCGGCGCTGACGCGCGGCATCAAGAAGGGCGTCGACGCGCTGACCGAAGCGCTGGCCAAGCTGTCGAAGAAGACCAACGACGCGAAGGAGATCCAGCAGGTCGCCTGCATCTCCGCGAACAACGACGCCGAGATCGGCAAGTTGATCGCCGACGCGATGGACAAGGTCGGCAAGGACGGCGTCATCACCGTCGACGACGGCAAGTCGCTCGAGACCGAAGTCGACGTCGTCGAAGGCATGCAGTTCGATCGCGGGTTCCTGTCGCCGCACTTCGTGACGAACCCCGACAAGATGCTCGCCGAGCTGCAAGACGCGTTCGTGCTGATCCACGAGGACAAGCTCTCGTCCGCGAAGAAGCTCGTGCCGCTGCTCGAGGCCGTGTCGCAGTCGGGTCGCCCGCTGCTGATCATCGCCGAGGAAGTCGAAGGCGAAGCGCTGGCGACGCTGGTCGTCAACAAGCTGCGCGCGGTCGTCAAGTGCTGCGCGGTCAAGGCGCCCGGCTACGGCGATCGCCGCAAGGCCATGCTCGAGGACATCGCGATCCTCACCGGCGCGAAGCCGATCTTCAAGGACCTCGGCATCGACCTCGAGAACGTGTCGATCAAGGACCTGGGCCGCGCGAAGAAGGTCAGCGTCAACGCCGACAACACGACGATCGTCCAGGGCGCCGGCGCGCCGGCGGCGATCAAGGCGCGCGTCGCGCAGATCCGCGCCGAGGCCGAGAAGGCCACCTCCGACTACGACCGTGAGAAGCTGCAAGAGCGTCTCGCGCGCTTGGCCGGCGGCGTCGCGCAGATCCGCGTCGGCGGCGCGACCGAGGTCGAGGTCAAGGAGAAGAAGGCGCGCGTCGAGGACGCGCTGCAGGCGACTCGCGCCGCGATCGAAGAGGGCATCGTGCCGGGCGGCGGCGTCGCGCTGCTGCGCGTGCGCAAGGCGCTCGACGCGGTCAAGGCCGAGGGCGACGAGCAGTTCGGCGTCGACATCCTGCGCCGCGCGCTCGAACAGCCGCTGCGCACGCTCGCGAACAACGCGGGCGCGGACGCTCCGCTGATCGTCAAGGACGTCGTGAACGGCAAGGGCAGCTACGGCTGGAACGCGCTGACCGGCGAGTTCTGCGACCTGCTGGCGGCCGGCGTCGTCGACGCGACCAAGGTCGTGCGCTGCGCGCTGCAGAACGCGTCCTCGGTCGCGGCGTTGTTGCTGACCACCGACGCGCTGATCGCCGACCTGCCGAAGAAGCCGGCGGCCGGCGGCGGCGACCACGGCCACGACCATGGCGACATGGGTGGCATGGGCGGAATGGGCGGCATGGGCGGCGGCATGGACTTCTGATCGGCGCCCCGCGCCGATCCGTTTCTCACACACCAACACGAATCCAAGACCCACGAAGGAGTGCGTAGACCATGGTGAACCTCCGACCGCTGGACGACCGCATCGTCGTCGAAGTGCTCGAGGCCGAAGAGAAGACCGCGGGCGGGATCTTCCTGCCCGACACCGCGAAGGAAAAGCCGCAGCGCGGCAAGGTCGTCGCCGTCGGCGCGGGCCACCTGAACAAGGACGGCAAGCGCAACGCGATGACGCTCGGCAAGGGCGACGTGGTGATGTTCGGCAAGTACGCCGGTTCCGACGTCGAGGTCGACGGCAAGGAACTGAAGATCCTGCGCGAGAGCGAAGTGCTCCTGCGCATCGAGAAGTGAGGAACGACACCGATGGCGAAGCAACTGATCTTCAACGACGACGCGCGCCGCAAGATCCTGACCGGGATCGAGAAGCTCGCGAAGACCGTTCGCGTCACGCTCGGCCCGGGCGGCCGCAACGTGATCCTGCAGAAGTCGTTCGGCTCCCCGCTGGTCACCAAGGACGGCGTCACCGTCGCCAAGGAGATCTCGGTCGAGGATCCGTTCGAGAACATGGGCGTCAAGCTCGTCAACGAGGTCGCGTCGAAGACCAACGACGCCGCCGGTGACGGCACGACGTCGGCCACGGTGCTCGCGGAAGCGATCTACCGCGAAGGCCTGAAGGCGCTGACGTCCGGCGTGAACCCGGTGCTGCTGAAGCGCGGCATCGATCAGGCCGTCGACTGCGTCGTCGAGGACCTGAAGCGCCAGAGCAAGCCGATCAAGAACAACGCGGAGATCGCGCAGGTCGGCACGATCTCGGCGAACCACGACGCGTCGGTCGGCAAGATGCTCGCCGAAGCCGTCGACAAGGTCGGCAAGGACGGCGTCATCACCGTCGAAGAGAGCAAGAGCGCCGACACGACGCTCGAACTCGTCGAGGGCATGCAGTTCGACAAGGGCTACCTGTCGCCGTACTTCGTCACCAACGTGACGACGATGGAAGCCGAGCTCGAGGACGCGTACATCCTGATCCACGAGAAGAAGCTGTCGAACCTGCGTTCGATGCTGCCTCTGCTCGAGAAGATCGCGACGACGGGTCGTCCGCTCGTGCTCGTCGCCGAGGACGTCGAGAGCGAAGTCCTCGCGGCGCTGGTCGTCAACAAGCTGCGCAACGTGTTGTCGGTGTGCGCGGTCAAGGCCCCGGGCTTCGGCGATCGTCGCAAGGCGATGCTGCAAGACCTGGCCGTCCTGACCGGCGGCACCGCGCTGACCGAAGAGCTCGGCATCAAGCTCGAGAGCGTCCAGATCGAGCACCTCGGTCGCGCGAAGACCGTCCGCATCGACAAGGACAACACGACGATCGTCCGCGGCGCCGGCAAGAAGGCGGACATCGACGCCCGCATCGGCCAGATCCGCGCGCAGATCGAGCAGACCACGTCGGACTACGACCGTGAGAAGCTGCAGGAGCGGCTCGCGAAGTTGACCGGCGGCGTCGCCGTCATCAAGGTCGGCGGTCAGACCGAGGCCGAGATGAAGGAGAAGAAGGCGCGCGTCGAGGACGCGCTGCACGCGACGCGTGCGGCGGTCGCCGAGGGCATCGTCCCGGGCGGCGGCGTCGCGCTGCTGCGCACGTTGCCGGCGCTCGAGAAGCTGAACCTGAAGGGCGACGAGAAGTTCGGCAAGGGCGTGATCCAGCGCGCGATCCAGTCGCCGCTGTTCTGGATCGCGACCAATGCCGGCGAGGACGGCGCGGTCGTCGTGTCCGAGGTGAAGGCGGGCAACGGCTCGTTCGGTTGGAACGCGCTCGAGCGCAAGTACGAGGATCTGGTCAAGGCCGGCATCCTCGACCCGACGAAGGTCGTGCGCTCGGCCCTGCAGAACGCGGCTTCGGTCGCCGGTCTGCTGCTGACCACCGAGACGTTGATCACCGACTTGAAGGACAAG
>JAEUIB010000812.1 GCA_016795255.1 Planctomycetota bacterium | reverse complement strand
CCGCGGAGCGCGGATGGGACGGGAGGGTGCTGTGGCGAGTTTTCCGAAGCGGACGATGACGTGCGGTGACCTGCGTGCGCAACACGACCAGCAGGTCGTGACGCTGAACGGGTGGATCGACGTCGTGCGCGATCACGGCGGTCTGCTGTTCTTCGACGTCCGCGATCGCTTCGGACTGACGCAAGTCGTGCTGGATCCCGCCGAGGTCGCCCCGGCGCTCGTCGAGGAAGCGCGCCAACTGCGTCCCGAATGGGTCGTCGCGGTGACCGGCCGCGTGCGCCGTCGGCCCGGAGCGTCGGTGAACGCGGCGCGGCCGACCGGCGAAGTGGAAGTCGTCGCGACCGCGCTGCAGATCCTCAATCCGTCGAAGACGCCGCCGTTCCTGCCGACCGACGAAGGCGGCGTGAACGAAGAGTTGCGGTTGCGGTATCGGTACCTCGACCTGCGTCGCCCTGCGCTGCGCGAGAGCCTCGAGTTGCGCCATCGCTTCTTCCTCGAGATCCGCCGCGTGCTCGATCGCGAGAAGTACATCGAGGTCGAGACGCCGATGCTGACGCGCATGACGCCGGAGGGCTCGCGCGAGTACCTCGTGCCGAGCCGCGTGCATCCGGGGCGGTTCTACGCGTTGCCGCAATCGCCGCAGGTGTTCAAGCAATTGATCATGGTGGGCGGCATGGACCGCTACTTCCAGATCGCGCGCTGCTTGCGCGACGAAGACCTGCGCGCGGACCGTCAACCCGAGTTCACGCAGCTCGACCTCGAGCTGTCGTTCGGCGACGAAGAGGACGTGTTCGCGATCATCGAGAAGGTGCTCGCGGACTCGATCAAGGCGGTCTTCCACCGCGACGTCCCGACGCCGTTCCCGCGGCTGAAGCACCGCGACGCGATGCTGCGCTACGGCGTCGACAAGCCCGACCTGCGCTTCGGGCTCGAGATCCAGGAGCTGAGCGAGATCTGGCGCGGCGCCGGTTTCCGCGTCGTCGACGACGTGCTCGCGGCGGGCGGCGTCGTGCGCGGCTTGTGCGTGAAGGGTGGCGCGGCGCGCCTGTCGCGCAAGGACATCGACGCGCTGACGCCGTTCGTGCAGGGCTTCGGCGCGAAGGGCGTCGCGTTCCTGAAGCAGGAGAACGGCCAGCTCGCCGGACCGTTGTCGAAGTTCACCGATGCCGGGCGAATCGCCGCGTTGAACGCGGCGTGCGGCTTCGGCGACGGCGACTTGCTGCTGATCGTCGCCGATCGCGAACGCGTCGTGTGCAAGAGCCTCGGCGAGTTGCGCAACGACCTCGCACGCAAGCTCGACCTGTTGCCGAAGGACGGTCGGCTCGCGTTCTCGTGGATCGTCGACTTCCCGATGTTCGATTGGAGCGACGACGAGCAGCGCTACGTCGCCGCGCACCACCCGTTCACGACGCCGCTCGAGACGTACCCGGGCCAGATGGAGAAGGAGCCCGGCAAGGTCACCGCGCGCGCGTACGACTTGGTCATGAACGGGTGGGAACTTGGCAGCGGATCGGTCCGCATCCACCAACGGGAGATGCAGGCTCGGGTCTTCGAGTTCCTCGGGATCACCCCCGACGAAGCCCGCGAGAAGTTCGGGTTCTTCCTGGAGGCGTTCGAGTACGGCGCGCCGCCGCACTGCGGCCTCGGCCTCGGGCTCGAGCGAACTCTGGCGCTGCTGCTCGACCGGCCGAACATCCGGGATCTGGTCGCTTTCCCGAAGACCGCGTCGGCGTCGGACCTGATGAATGGGGCGCCATCGGAGGTTCCGCTGAAGCAGCTGAAGGAGCTGCACCTCCAGGTCGTCGACGTCGAGCCGGCCGGTGGAGGGCCGAAGAAGGCGTGATTGCCGTCCTTACGGCGGCCGAGGGCTTGCTTGCGCCGGCTGCCGTCCGTATCATGCCGCGCTCGTTTCGGGCCTCCACGGCAGCGTGCCGGGGCCCGGGGCCATACACGACACGGCGCGATTCGTCCCGCGGTCCACGGTTCCGCGGGCACGGGCGCGTCTCGTTTCGTTTCGCGTTTTCTTCGGGAGACTCGCTACGCACCAGTATCGACTGAACGATCAGATCAAGATCCGCCAGGTCCGCGTCATCGGAGACAACGGCGAACAAGTCGGCGTCGTCACGATCGAAGAAGCGCGCGCGATGGCGGAGGAGCGTGGACTCGACCTCGTCGAAGTGGCTCCGGAAGCGCGTCCTCCCGTGTGCAAAATCATGGACTACGGGAAGTTCAAGTATCAGCTCAAGAAGAAGGAGCATGATCAGAAGAAGAAGACGCACACGAGCCTGCTGAAGGAAGTTCGAGTCCGCCCGAAGATCGACAAGCACGACATCGAGTACAAGGTCAACGCGGCGCGCGAGTTCCTGAAAGAAGGTCACAAGGTCCAATTCAACATGCTGTTCCGTGGCCGCGAGATGGCGCACCAGGAAGTGGGGCGCCGGGTCATGGATGCGATCATCGAACAACTCAAGGACTGCGGAAAGGTCGAGCGCCCGCCCCGGATGGAAGGCAAGCGCATGACCGTGATGCTCACCCACGTGTGAGCGCGGCCCGTTCGGGCCAGAGGACGTCATGAAGAAGCCGAAGAAGTACAAGATGAAGACGAAGAAGGCGCTCGCGAAGCGCGTGAAGATGAACAAGCGCGGGACGCTGAAGCGCGCGATGGCCGGTCGCGGCCACCTGCTCTCTAACAAGAGCAGCAAGCGCAAGCGCCAACTGCGTCGTGGTGCCCTCGTCGAGGGCAAGATCGCCAAGAACTATCGCCTCCTGCTTCAGCCCGGAGCCTGACGTCCCATGGTTCGCTCACCCAACGGCATGCACCGGCGTCGCCGGCACAACAAGTTCCTGAAGCTCGCG
>JAEUIB010000811.1 GCA_016795255.1 Planctomycetota bacterium | reverse complement strand
GTTCGACCGCGAAGCGGTCGAACGAGGGGGGCGCGGGGGGCCTGGGGCCCCCCGCCTCGCCGCGACGCCCGCGCGGGCGTCGGGCCCAGCGGCCGGAGCGTCAGCGTATGGGTCCGCCCCGCCGCCAGATTTCCCGCTCCCACTCGCCGCCGACGAGGATGACTTGCTTGTTCACGGCGTCGGGCAGGAACACGATCGCAACGCCGGTCATCGGGTCGAGCGTGCCCTGGTGCTGCGCGGTCGCTGGCATCGACTTCGGCGTCCGCACGAAGGTCACGCGCAGCGTGCCGGCGGGCTCCTCGACGACGTTCACGCCGGGGCACGAATACATCGTCTCGACCGGCGGTCGGTACTGCACCTTCAGCGTGCCGTCCTTCTGCGGGCCCATGCCCTCGAGCTGGATCGCACGCAGGTCGTACGTCCCGTTGCCGCCGTCGAGCCCGTCGCCGCTCGCGCAGCCGACGCCGACGAGCGCACCGATGAGCACCACCAACGATCCGAACCACCCGCGTCGCGTGAGCATGTTCCGCCTCGACTCGCCGGCCTCGATGAAGCGACGCCGTCATACCGCACGCGGGGCCGAGCGCACCACACTGCCGCTCGAGGTTCGGCGATCGTCACTGATTCGCGAGCTCTTGCACCAGCCAATACCCGGGCCGCAGCGCGGCCTCGTCGATCAGCCGCTTCGCCTCGGCGACGTCGCGATTCGCGGCCGCGTACTCGAGGTCCTGCGCGAGCTGCTTCGGCAACGCGCCGCTCGATTTCGCCAGCGCGCCCATCAACTGCGAGACCGCACTCCACTCCGCCCCTTCCTTCCACGCCTTCGCGGTCTTCTGGCACTCGGCGAGCGCGGTCGCCCAATCCTTCATCGTCGCGCCGACCTGCGCGTCCTTGAACGCCTTGCGCGTCTCGGCGTCCATCGACAGCTTCGCCGCGTCGGCCCATTCGAGCAGCGTCTTCAGCGCCGGCTCCGCGCCCGCTGCCGCGACGGCCGCGAGCAGCGGTTTCGGATGCACCAGCGAACCCTCGAACGAGCTCAGCCAGTGCTGCACGTCGGCGACCATCGGAACTTGGCGCCCCGGCAGTTCGCGCGCGCGCAGGATCAGCGGCAGGATCGGCACGACGTCGCCGCGTTCGAGCGCGGGCGCGCCTTCCGTTTCCCACGCCTTCAGCCAACGCTTCAGATCCAGCAGCCGTCGCCGCGCGATCATCTGGTCGAGCGGTTGATCGAGGTTGCTCGCCGAGTCCTCCGCCCACGTCTCGCCGGCCGCCATGCCCGGATCGCCTTCCCACGCGACCTTGCCGTCGATGTCGAGCAGGATCAGGCGCGGCATGCCGAAGCGCTTGATGTCGTACGCGGTGAACCAGTCCCCTTGCCCCGCGCGCCCCTGCGGCCGGTAGTCGATCGCGACGCTGCCCGGGAACGACTCCTCCTTCAAGTACGCCGGCAGATCGCGTGCGTCGGCGTTCTGGAAGATCGTGAGGATCTCGAGTCCGATCGGCTCGTGCCGCTTCGCGAGTCCGCGCAGCCACGCCGCGACCGGCAGCTTCGACTTCATCTGGTCGATCGACGCGAACACGAGCAGCGTCGGCACCGGGCCCTTCTCGACGAAGCTCGTGCGCTCGCCCTGCAGCCACGTCGCCGCGCAGAACGGCGACGCCTTGTTCTGCCACGAGCCGTTGATCGAGCCGCCCTTGCTGTCCTTCTCGAGCTTCTCGAAGCGCAGGCGGCGCTCGATCGCAGCGCCCGGATCGCGACGGTCGCGCGCGAGGAAGCGGATGTTGCGGAAGCTCGCCGTGCCCGGACCGGTCAGCAAGCCGAAGCCGCCGCGCAGCGGATCCTGGCTGCCGAAATCGTGCGTGACGATGAACCCGCCGTCGAAGAACACGTCGACGAGCGTGTCCGTGACGTCGACGCGGATCTTGTGCCAGTCGCGCTTGCTGGTGTCGACCTGGCTCTGGCGATGCAGTTGGCTCGATCCCGCGCCGAACATGCTCGAGACGTCGACGCGGCCCTGCCGCTCGAGGCGCCCGGTCTCTTCGTCGGCCTCGTGACCCGGATGCAGCACGACGGCCTGGAACGTCTGCGCGGCCTTCTTGCCGAACATCACGCCGCAGAACGCGCTCTTGCCGCGCTCTGCGTAGACCTCGACCTCCATCGAGAAGTCGCCGCTCGTCACGGTGTCGTACGACAGCGCGTTGAACTCGAACGCCTCTTCGGAGTACTCACCGAGCTTCGAGCGCAGCTCCGCGCCGTACGGCAACCAGACGTCGCCGCCGGCGGTCCAGCCGCGCAGGTCGACCTCGTTGTACGCAAGTTGCCAGAGCTGGATCGAGCGCGTCGTCTGGCGCGCCGCCTCTTCGAAGATCTCGAACATCCCCGGCACGTTGAGTTCGCTGCCGAAGCGCCACGACAGCTCCATCGCCATCAACGGCAGCTTCTCGGAGACGTACCGCCGCACGAGCGTGTCGGCGACGTCGTTCAACTTCTCGTGGATGTACGCGAGCGCGACGCGCTTCGGATCCCACTCGTTCAGCCGCGACTCGAGTCGGCGCTGCAGCTTCTCGTCGATCGGTTGCGCCGATTCGACGATGCGCAGCGCTTCGAGCACGAGCTTCGTCGCGCGGTCGGTGTTGCCCTCGGCCTTCGCCAGATGCTCGGCAAACTCGAGCAGCAGTTCCGTGTCGTCCGGCGTCGCGACGTAGCCCTTCTCGAAGTGCTCGGTCGCGATGTCGTCCTCGTTGCGCTTCTGCGCGAAGCGCGCCCACTCGAGGTAGGGCCGCTCGACCTTCGCGGCGCCCGACTGCTCGTCGGCCAGCGCGACGAGCCACTCCATCCACACGTCGTTCAGCTCGTCGACGGTGCGCGGCAGCTTCAACGCCGCCGTCGAAGGCAGACCCTGCGTGGGTCGTTGCGGGTTCTCGAGGACGACCTTCTCGAAGTTCTCGATCGCGCCCTTGCCGATGCGGCCACCCGACGCGTCGATGAACTCGCCGAACGCCTTGCGGTAGACGAAGCGGCCGTCCGCCGGGTCTTGATAGTTGTAGAGGAAGTACACGACGCCCCACGTCGGCGCGTACCACGGCGGTCCCCAGCCGTATTCGTTCTCGAGCACGATGCGGAACGTCGGCGCCTTGGTCGGCTCGGCCGACGCGTTGGCGGGATCGATGCCGTCGGTCGCGCTCTCCATCCACCCGACCTTCATGCGCTGCACCAGCGGGAACAGCCGGTGGTTCGCCGGCATGTTCATCAGCACGGTGCCGTTCGCGAGGATGCGGCAGCCTTCGAAGAACGACGCGAGACCTTCGTTCAGCCAGCCCGCGGCCGTCGTCGCCAGCGAGACGAATTGGTGCGCCGCTTCGTGGAACAGCGTCGTGACGACCTCTTCGTAGCCGCCCGGGCCGACGTACGTTTCGACCGCGCTGCCGGTGAACTGCCCGCCCGACCACTCGACCGGCGGGCCTTGGCCGAGCTTCAGGTACTCGTCGCGGTTCTTGAACACGTGCAGCGCGATCTTCGGCGGCGTGCGCTTGTCCTTGCCGTAGCCGTACTTGAAGAACCGCCGATAGAAGCGGTTCATCTGCTCCATCGCTTCGGCGGAGCGCACGAGCACTTCGTAGCCGGCGTCGGTCTTCGTGACGTAGTTCTCGCGCTCGAGCACCGCGACGTTCTTCCAGTCGGAATGCTTCGCGTCGTGCTCCTGGATCCACTGGCGCGAGACGTCGGCGAGCAGGTCCTTCGGTTTCGCGCTGCCGGCGAGGCTCGGATCGGGCAATGCCGAGATGCGCTCGATCGCCTTCTGCGCGTCCTCGAGTTCGGGATCGAGTGCGAGGATCTCGCGCCACACCCGGATCGCCGCGTGCGGGCGCTCGTCCTTGTCGTATTGCTCGGCGATCGGGCGCAGCTTCGCGATGAAATCGCCGCGCAGCTTGAACACGTCGGCCGCGACCGGATCGACCGTGACCACGCGCTCGCGCAGCGCCGTGACGTCCTTCTTCGGCGCCTTCTGCGCGATCAGCAGCGTCAGTTGCTTGTTCAGCGAGAACACGAAGTCGTCGCGGTCGCCGAGGCGATCCGCGAGTTCGGCGCGCAATCCCCACGCGGCGGCCGACTTCGGGTCGCGCTCGAGCGCGCGCTCGATCAGCATCATCGCTTCGCCGGTGTTGCCCTTCGTCAGCGCGTCCTGTGCGCCGCGCAGCGCGAACTCGAAGACCGAGTTCTTCTCCTTCTCGGCGACGGACGCCGACGGAGCGAGCACGGTCGACAGCAACAGCGAGACGACGACGAGGCGGAGAGAGATCATGCGGGCGTCCGTCGGTGCGAGAGCGAGATCCTTCCCCCGGGATCGCCGCGACCACCGGATGCGCCGGCGTCGCGAGGGTCGATCATGCGAAACGGGGCCACCGCGACGAGCGCGGCGGCCCCGTTATAGAGGACGGCGGGGACGGTGGTGACGCGGGGTCAGCCGCCCTTCGGCGCCAGAGCCTGATTCAGTTCGGCGGAGAACGCGTCGGCCTCCCGCGCGGCGGCGGTGTCGGCGTGCTCTTCCGCGATCTTCTTCAGCTTCTTCAGGGCCGATTTGATCTCCTTCTCGTCCTTCGGCTCCTTGTCGCGCAGCTTGCGTACGGACGCCTGCGCGTCCATGACCGCCTTCAGCTTCGGATCCGCGGCGATCTCCTTCTGGATCGTCGTCGCTTCCTCGGCTTCCGGCAGGCCGGCGCAATCCTTCGCGATCGCGGCGGCGGTGTTCGACGCATCGAGCGCGTTGCCTTCGTCCTTCAGCTTCTTCAGTCCGCTGAGGCGTCCGGCGATCACCGCGGCGATCGCGTCCTTGATGGCCGCGATCTCCTGGTTGGTCGCCGCGAGCTTCTCGGCCTCTTTCAGCGCGGCCGCCATCTGCCGCTTCGCGAGCGGCTTCTTGATGGACGCGGCTTCCTTCGGCCAATCCCACAGCGGCTTCAACAGCGCGCCGTTCAGCGCGGACTCGATGACGCTCTCTTGCAGGCTGCTCGGATGGCCCTGCCACACGACCGTGCCGGTCGCGTCGACGAGCCACGCCGTCGGGAACCCGCTGAGGTTCAACGCGCGCATGAACTTCTGACCGGGGTCGTACGCGTAGGCGTACTTCGCCCCCTTGTCCTTCACCCAAGGCACCGTGTTCGCTTCGGTTTCGCTGGTCACGCCAACGATGCTCAGCCCCTTCGCCTCGAACTTCTCCTGAAGTTCATTGAGGTGCGGGACGGAGGTAGCACACGGTCCTCACCAATAGGCGAACGCTTCGAACAGCACGACGCGGCCGAAGTAGTCGTCGAGCGACTTCGCCTTCGTCTGCGCGAAGCCTTCGAGCTTCGCATCGGGGAGCCGCTTGCCGACCGAGTCGGCGGCGGACGCGGCACCCACGAACAGACCGGCGAAGAGCGCGACGGCGGCCGCCTTGACGGCGAACGACATGAAGCTCTCCCGATGAACCACGAGACCGGTGGGGATGGTAGCGGGTCGGCCCGAACGGGCACAGCCCCCGCGGGCGGACGGGGGGCCGACGGATGCGGGTGCCGCGCGATCAGCGCGGCAGGGCTTCCAGCGATGCCTTGGCCTTTTGGAAGTCCGCCGCGGCCGCCTTCACGCCTTCGGCCGAGCCGATCAGCGACAGCACGAGGAACTGCTTGCCGCCGCGGTGGATCCACAGGTTCTTGCCGCGCTTGCCGTCGTCCTCGATCGAGTCGTACTCGATCGCCTTGCCGAGCGGCGTCGAGGCCTTCTTCACGCTCGCGTTCTTGTCCTTCTTCCGCTGCGCATCGAGGATCCACCGCGAGAGCTCGTCGAGGTCCTCGGTCTTCTCCTCGGACGAGACGATCGCGATGTAGACGTCCGAGCCGCCGATCGGTCGGTTCAGCGCGAGGAAGTGGCGGTTGCCCTTCGTCTCGCGCGCAGCCCAATTCGACGGCAGCTCGATCGACAGCCCGTGGTCGTCGATCACGTGGTGCACGACGCGCGGCTTGGGGATCGACTTCAACGCGGACTTCGCGGCGGCGGGCGTGCCAGACTCGATCGTCGCGTGTGCTTCGCCCTTCCCTTCGATCGTCGTGCTTCCGATGTAGCCGCCGAGCACGAGCGGTCCGTCGAACGTCGCCCGCACCAGCGTGTGCGTCGCCGTGTCGACGACGAGCGTCAGCGTCAGATCGAACTTCGCCTCGACGCGGCCGGACGCGCGCTCGCGCTTCACCGAGCCTTGCATCGAACCGGTCAGCGTCGCGTGCTTCGAGGCGGCGTCGAACTGCGCGAACTCGAGCTTGCTCGCGGTGACACCGACGAAATCGGAACGGCACAACGCGAGATTCGCGATGCCCGCGAGGTCGGCGGCGACGACGTCGCCGGGCTTCGACGGTCCGCCGACGGCGAGCGTCACGGACGCTTGCCTCGCACCGAGTCGCAGCAATTCGCTGATCTGCGGCGACGGCAGTTCGTAGCCGTCTTGCAGCGTGAACCCTGAACCGCTCGCGTCGTCGCGGAACTCGCTGGTCACGCCGTTCCACGGCGGATCGACGATGACGCCGTCCGCGGTCGCGTGCCACTTCACGAACGTGCGCAGGCAGCGCTGCGCGTTCGCGCCTTCGGCGGGCAGGAATCGGTCGACGACGATGAGCTCTTCGACGTCGCTCTTCGGCTCGGGCAGGCTGGCGCTCGCGCCGGCGAACTCCCACTTCATCGAGCGCCGAATCGTCAGCATCGAGGGCTCGGTGGTCGGCGCGCGGACGCTGACGTCGACGGCGGTCGGCGCAGGGTCCTGCGTCGCGCCCGCGTCGAGAGTCGCTCCGGCGAGGAGCGACACGAGGATGATCGTCGCGCATCCGCTGAGGACGCGGGTGTGTCTCGGCGGCATCGAGCGCATCGTCGATCCTCTGCAGGGAATGAGGCCCAGCGTCGCGCGCCGGACTCGTTCGTTCAAAACGACATGATGCCCTTGACGATGCGGACGCGCTCGTAGACCTCGATCACGTGTTCGGCCTGCCGGACCACGTGTTCGACGGTCACGCTGACGTACTTGCCGGTCGCCGAGTCGCGCGTCGTCAACTGCATGCCGTCGAGCAGCGCGAGCAGATGCGGCAGCTCGTTGCGCGGCACGATGAATTTGAAGACGTAGCTGGTCGGGAACTTCACGTGCTTGTCGAGAGCGGCGCGGAGTCCGGTGAAGTCGATGGGCTTCGGGGCGTCGGTCATGGCGGCTCTGACGATAGCCGCGCGGCGGGGGCGGGGTCAGCCCCCGTGCGCCTTCGCACGGGGGCTGACCCCTTTGCGTCGCCTTTGCGTCGGCGGGTGCGGGCGCGACACGGCCCACTGGGGTCAGCCCCGGTGCGAAGGCGCACGGGGGCTGACCCCGTCGTCCGGTGCGGGCGCGACCGTGCG
>JAEUIB010000808.1 GCA_016795255.1 Planctomycetota bacterium | reverse complement strand
CGCGATCGTCTGGATCTCGGCTTCGATCAGCTTCGCCTGCGCCGCAGTCTCTTTTCCGAGACCGCGGAACAACGCGGCGCGGCGCGGATCGCGCTCGCACGCGGCGACGCGCGCGTAGAGGAAGACCGCCTCGCGCTCTTCGTCCAGGCGATGCAGATGTTCCTGGACGTCGGTCACGCGCGCTTCCTCGGACCCATCGAGTGCTCGATCACATCTTCGCGATGATCGCGTCGCCGAACTCGGAGCACTTCAGGAGCTTCGCGCCGCTCATGAGTCGCTCGAAGTCGTACGTGACGGTCTTCGCGCCGATCGCGCCTTCGACGCCCTTGATGATGAGGTCGGCCGCTTCGGTCCAGCCGAGGAAGCGGAACATCATCTCGCCGGACAGGATCACCGAGCCCGGATTGACCTTGTCCTGGCCCGCGTACTTCGGCGCGGTGCCGTGCGTCGCTTCGAAGATCGCGTGGCCGGTGTCGTAGTTGATGTTGGCGCCGGGCGCGATGCCGATGCCGCCGACCTGCGCGGCCAGCGCGTCGGAGACGTAGTCGCCGTTCAGGTTCATCGTCGCGATGACGTCGTACTCGGCCGGGCGCGTCAGGATCTGCTGCAAGAACGCGTCGGCGATGACGTCCTTGACGACGATCTCGCGGCCGTCCTTCGTCTTGATCTTCTGCCACGGACCGCCGTCGATCTCCTGGCCGCCGTAGTTCTCCTTCGCGAGCGCGTAGCCCCAATCACGGAAGCCGCCTTCCGTGAACTTCATGATGTTGCCCTTGTGGACGAGCGTGACGCTCTTGCGGCCGTTCGCGATCGCGTAGTCGATCGCGGCCTTCACGAGGCGCTCGGTGCCCTGGCGCGACGCCGGCTTGATGCCGATGCTCGACGTCTCGGGGAAGCGGATCTTCGCGAACGACTTCGGGAAGTGGTCCTTCAGCAGGGCCAACATCTTCTTCGCGTCGTCGGTGCCGGCCTGGAACTCGATGCCGGCGTAGATGTCCTCCGTGTTCTCACGGAAGATCACCATGTCGACGAGTTCGGGCTGCTTGACCGGCGACGGCACGCCGTCGAAGTAGCGCACGGGGCGCAAGCAGACGTAGAGGTCGAGGATCTGGCGCAGCGCGACGTTCAGCGAGCGGATGCCGCCGCCGACCGGCGTCGTCAGCGGACCCTTGATGCCGACGAGGTACTTGCGGAACGCGTCCAGCGTCGCGTCGGGCAGCCAACTGTCGAACTTCTTGAACGACTTCTCGCCGGCGTAGACCTCGAGCCACTCGACCTTGCGCTTGCCGCCGTACGCCTTCGCGACGGCCGCGTCGAACACGCGGACCGACGCCGCCCAGATGTCCGGCCCGGTGCCGTCGCCTTCGATGAACGGGAGGATCGGGTGATCGGGGACCTGCAGTCCCTTCGGGGACATCGTGATCGCGTCGGCCATCGGGAAGGCTCCGGCTGTGCGTTCCAGGGGGTTCTGGGTGGGGTGCAAACGAAGTCACATTAGAGCCGGGGGCGTTCCGATAAGGAAGCCGATGGAATCCTCGCGAACCTTCCGCGTGATCGGCGCGACCCGCACGCCGAAACACGACGCAGGACCGGGCCGGCCGTGGTTGCCGGACCTCAAGGTCCTCGCCGTCGGCTTCGCGCTCGCGCAGATCTTCGTCGTCAAGGGCTGCTCGTGGGTCGCGTGGTTCTTGTCGTCGTTGGTCCACGAACTCGGGCACACGATCGCGGGTCTGTTGGTGGGCCTGCCGTCGTTCCCGGCGATCCGGCTCGACGGGCACGCCGCGACGATGCACGGCGAGTTCTCCGCGACCTTCGCGCTGCTGGCGACCGCGACGTTGATCGGCGGCGCCGCCCACCTGTTCCGCAACACCGAGTGGCGCAAGTCGGCGATCGCGCTGGCGGCGTGCGTCCCCCTTCAGTTGTCGCTGGCCTTCGGGGCCGGTCGCGAGACGTTCTGCCTGCTCGCCGGTCATCTCGGCGAACTCGCGTTCGCGACCGTGTTCCTGGTCCGCGCGCTGGACCACTCCGACGAAGACGGCACGGCGATCGGCCGCTTGCTCGAATCGACGTTCGCGCTGTACCTGATCTGCCACAACGCGACGCTGTTCTTCGGCCTCGCGACCAGCGAGCGGGCGGTGCGCGAGTACACCGGCAATGGCTCGTTCGGTCTCGAGAACGACCTCTTGCGCGTCGCCGGCGGCACGCTCGGCGCGCCATTGACGACCGTCGCCGTCCTGATGCTCGTGCCGACACTGGCGGCGCCGATCGCCGGGCTCGTGATCGCGCGCTGCCGGCGCTGACGATCCCCCACGACCTCCGAAAGTCGCCGAAGCCGCGGGAACTCGGCCCCTGACCGGTCCGTTGCCCGGCCGCGGATTCTGCCCCAGCCAACCCGGCCTGGGTCGCCCCGCTAGCATCGAACCCCATGAACCGACTCCACCGCCCCGCGGCTTTGGTCCTGCTCTCCGTGTTCGCATCGTGCAACGTGCTGCCGCACGAGCCCCCGCCGACCGACACGCTGGCCGACCAGGCCGCCGCGATCGAGGTCGTCCTGGCGCGCGTGCGCGACCTCCCCTTCAAGCATCCGGTTCCGGTCGAGGAGCAGGACAAGGCCACGCTGAAGGCGTACCTCGACGACTCCATCGCGAAGACGTGGGACACGGTCGGCGCGCCGTCCGAACGCGCGTACCGCGTCTTCGGTCTGCTGCCGCGCGACCTCGAGATGAAGTCGTGGGCGTCGGAGTTCATGACCGATCAGATCGCCGGCTACTACGACACCGAGACCAAGCGCTACTACACGATCGCGCGCGCCGGCGGCGACGACGACGGCAACCGCGATCTGCCGCAGCCGTTCTTGCTCGCGCACGAACTCACGCACGCGCTCGAAGACCAACACTTCGACCTCGGCGCGATGGACGAGGCCCTCGCCCACGACGACGACCGCAACCTCGCGTTCCACGCGGTGTGCGAAGGCAGCGCGATGGACTCGGGCGCGGACACGGCGCTCGACGCGGGAGGCTTCCCCGGCTCGTGTGCGAGTCCCGTGTTGCGCACCGGCATCTCGTGGCTCGACCACGTCGACTTGGCGGACGTCGGCGACGTCGAGATCGACGTCGACGGCGGCAGTGGCTCGAAGGACCTGCAAGACGCGCCGGCCATCGTGCGTTCGGAGCTGTACTTCCCGTACGTCAAGGGCTGGATGTTCATGAATCGCCTGCGCGCCGAGTACGGCTACGAGGCGGTCAACGAGGCCTTCCGCGCGCCGCCCGAATCGAGCGAGCAGATCCTCCACCCCGAGCGCTACGTCGATCGGCTCGACCGGCCGCAACTCGTCGAGTTGCCGACAGCGCCCCGTGGTTTCCGCGAGATCCACCAACAGACGTTGGGCCTGTTGCGCACGCGCGTGTTGCTCGCGCGCGAGGGCGACCTGTCCGACATCGACGGCTGGGACGGCGATCGATACGTCCTGTGGGAGACGCCGACCGGTGACGCGATCGGGTGGTTCTCGGTGTGGGACAGCGAGCGCGAGGCGAACCGCTTCGCCGACGAACTCGAGGCCTACGTGCTCCCGCGCCTCGGCGCGATCGGCGCGTGCGCGGTCGCGCGCGATGGAGAACGCGTCGCGGTCACGATCAACGTCCACGACGGTCGCGCGCAGTCGGTCGCGGACCAACTCCTGCGCGACACCAAGGTCACGGTCCAGGACGGCGACGAGGGCCCGGATCGCTGGTACTGGCGAGCCCTACGCTGGCCGCTCGCGATTCGCCCGCTGCACAAGTCGTTCGAGTTCAAGGTCGCCGGCAACTGGGGTCTCGACTGGCGTTCACACGACGAGGGCCACAAGTTCCGCGTGCTGAACAGCCTCGCGCTGCACACCGAGAACAACCCCGACCGCTTCGGCTTCTGGATGCTGCTCGGCTTGGTCGGCATGTCCACCGACCGCACGATCGACTACTCGTACGCGCGCATCCCGCTGATCTTCACGTGGCACGGCCGCAACGAAGGCGCCGAGCGCCGCGCGCGCTTCGGCCTGGTCGCGAACGCGATCCGCTACGAGAACGACCGCGAGCACAAGAGCTTCGATCTGCTGTGGGGAATCCTATTCCACTCGAAGTGGGGAGAGCGTGAGCGCGAGGGAGCGAGGGCTTGGATGCTCGGGATTCCCATCTGGTGGTGATGGTTGAAGGTGGCCAGGGAGGAGAGAGCAGGAGACGGTGACCGGTAACCAGTGACCGGGACCGGTGACCGGTGACCGGTGACCGG
>JAEUIB010000784.1 GCA_016795255.1 Planctomycetota bacterium | reverse complement strand
GCCGTCGACGGCCTCGACGCGTCGAGGAACCTGACGTGCCAACTGTCGAAGCCGGGGTTCGAATCCGTCGGCTACACCTGGAACGACCCGACGCACTTCCCCGCCGAGTTCGTGGTGCCGACCGCCGGTGTCGTGCGCGGTCGCGTGACGAACGAGCGCGGTGAGCCCGTCGCCGCGCGCCTGGTGTTGATCGAGGACAACCCGATCATCGGACGCGGAGTGAGCTTCACGACGCACTCCGACGCGACGACGGGCGCCTACGAGTTCCCCGGCGTGCGGCGCTATCGACACCTGTTGGACGTGTTCGCGCAGGGATACGCGCCAAAGCGTGTGTTCCCGCTGTTGACGGTGCCCGGCGAACAGACGCACGACATCGTGCTCGACCCGGGTGCCCGCGTCGAAGGCCGCGTCACGGACGCGGGGACCGGAGCGCCGATCGCAGGCGCGAGCGTGCGCATCGCCGACGTCGACTCCGGCGGCACGTTCGTCGCGGCGCTGGACGGCGACACGACGACGAACGCGGACGGCTCGTTCTCGATCGAGTCCGTGCCGACGTCGCGGCCGTTCCACCTCGTCGTGTCCGCGCCCGCGCACGCGAGTGCGCTCGTCGAGTGCGGGGTGGTCAGCGGCGCACCGACGCCAACCGTGACGGTCGCCCTCGAGCCCGCGTCGACGTTGGACGTGCGCGTCCGGGACGCCAGTGGACGCTTCGTGCGCGGCTTCGACCTGACCCTGTCCGAAGCGAGCGGCACTTGGTCGACCCAGCGCGTGGCGAGCGGCGATCGCGTGCGGTTCGACGACCTCCGCCCCGGCACGTACGACCTCGCCGTGCGCATCCCCGAGCGCATCGGCGGTTCGGCGCGTCAGTTCACGTACGACGTCGTCCCATTGTCCGTCGGCGAAGCACGCGAGTTCGTCGTCGACCTCGCGCGCGGAGCGACCGTGCGCGGACAGCTCCACGGCGCGGGCGTCCGGCGCTTCTTCGAGTCGATCGAGGTCGTGTCGCTCGACGCCAGCCGCACACCCGCGCGCGCATGTCGCATCGCCGAGGACGGCACGTTCACGCTCGTCGCGCATCCCGCAGGCACGCACCAATTCCTCGTCCATTCGCTGAATGCGTGCGTCCAGAGCGGCCGCAGCGTGACCGTCGACGTGCCGACCGAGGGTGAGCTCGTGCTGGACCTCGACGCCCCGACGTGCGGTCTGTTCGCGTGGGCGATCGACGCCAGCAACGAAGTGCGGATGGATGCGTCGGTCGAGCTCGCGCTCGTCGAGCGCGCCGCGTCCACACCGAGTCACGTCAAGTACGCGCGCACGCAGACGGCGACCGCGGCCGTCGACGACGGTGCGATGTCGTTCTTCGCGACGCTGCCGGGCCGCTACCTCGCGTTGGCGCGCGCGCCGGGCTGCGGGTTCGCGACGTTCGCGTTCGAGATCGTCGACGACTCCACGTGGATCGAGCACGAGTTCGTGCTCGGCCCCGAGGGCTTCGTGCGCGCGCGGGTGCTCGACGTCGACGGTGCTCTGGTGCAGACCGCGAGCACTCGACTGTTCCTCCCGGACGACCCGACCGGACACCTCCCTCGCAAGGCCGATCCTCGCGCACTGCCGACGACGCACGCGTTCGATGGCTTGGCGCCCGGGACGTACCGATTGGGCGCGCGCGCACAGGGGTTCTTCGAAGCGTCGATGCCGTGCGACGTCCGCGCGAACGAGACGACGAGCATCGATCTCGTGATGCGCCGCCTCGGGGATCTGCGCATCACGGTGGTCGGAGCGAACGACGCGCCGCTGTCCGGCATCGCGCTGACCGTGATCGACGAGACCACGGGAACCGACGTCTCGACCTGGATCGGCTCGATGGGCGTGAAGGCGACCCCCGCCTCGATGACGACGAGCGACGACGGCACGCTCACGCTCACGGGCTTGCCCGAAGGCTCGATGCGCGTCGGGATCGGCGACGCGTTCACGCAGACGGTCGTGCGTGCGGGTGAGTCGAACGCTCTCGTCGTGCGCGCACCGTGACGACGTGATGCGCGGGCGTGAGTTCGCACACCGCGCATCCGCGCGTCATCGCAACTCGACGCGCGTCGTCTCCCCCGCGCGCACCTCGATGCCACGGCGCTCCAGCACCGGCTCGGCCGACGCGTCGTCCTCTCCCCGCAGCAACAGGACGCGCCACGTGCCGGGCTCGATCGCGTCGACGCGCACGCTGCCGCCCTTCGCGTTCGGGTCGATCACGAACTCGTTCGGCTGGAAGCCGCGCCCCGGCTCTGTCTCGGATTCGATCCACATGCGCCATACGAACGCGGCGTCGAGCGTGAGTTCGTAGTCGATCGTCAACGCGCCGAGCGCGGGCACGACGAGCGTCGCCTCCGGGATCGCCGGATCGTGCAGCAGTTCCTTCGTCGCCCCGGCGATGGTCGCGCGGATGCGCACCGGCTCGTCGGCCAGCCCGCGCAGCTCGTAGACGCCGGCCTCGACTTCCTCGCCCCACGCGAATCCACCGAGCGTCTCGTAGCCGGTCGCGTTCGGCACGGCGTCCACCTCGAGCCCCGACAGCGCGACACCCCGCACGTCGACGACGCGCACGCGCACGAGATGCTCGTCGGCGACGACGAAGGTCCGTTCATCCCCCGAGCCGGAGTTGTGCTCGGGGACGGCGACATCGCGCACCAGCGTCGAGCCGTAGCCCGGTCGCACGATCCACAGCGCGCCGTGCGTCAGCCACGTCGGCGACAACCCGAATCGGCCCGACTCGTCAGTCTCGGCGCGCACATCGGCCGAGCGCCGAGCGCCGACGTCGGCCACGCGCGGCCCGAACACGATCAGCGCGCCGGCGACCGCGGCGCCACGCCGATCGACGACGCGACCGCGCAGCACGCGCGGCGGGCGCGTGAGCTCGAACGTCACGCGCTCTTCGACTCCGGGCCGCAGCGTCACCCTCCGCTCACCGAGCACAGCGACGAACGGGTCGTCGACGACGACGCGCAACGCCAGATCCGGGCGGATGCGGCGCACGACGACCTCGCCCTCGTCCGCCGTCATCACGATCGCTTCGCCGTGCGCATCGCTCGCGCTCGCGTCGACGACCAAAGCGGAGTCGAACTCGCGCCCGAGCTCTTGGAGCCGCGCCACGCCGACGCCGTCGCCGGCGATCCACAGCGGCTCGTCCGCCGTGATCCGGATCGTCACGTCCGGCAGCGGCTCGCCGAGAACGTCCGTCACGACGACGCGCAGGGCGGTCGCGGCCTGCAGCACGACGTCCTGCCGTGCTGCGCCGACCGGCGGCTGCGCGAGCCCAGCGAGGTCGAAACCGACTGCAGCGACGTGCAGCGTCGCCGTGGCGTCGGCCACGAGCGCGTCGATGGTGCCGTCGGTTCCACTCGGAGCTCCGATGGGCGCGCGACCGAGTCCCGCATAGAGCCGCGCTCCGGCGATGGGACGGTGGTCGTCGTCGACGACGCGCAGTTGCACCGTGCGCGCGGGCTCGAGCCGCACGTCGCCGAGCTCGCGCCCGCGATCGAGGTCGCCCGCGAGTTCCATGGCGACGTGGCCTCGGGTCGCGTGCTCGGCCATCAGCGAAGCGTTGCGGATCCCCGTGATGGGCCGCCCGTCGCCGTGCCCCAACCAGATCTCGAACGCGCCGGACTCGTCGCAGACCACGTGCATGCCCGACTCGCCGGGATCGTCCGACGCGAAGCGCAACGAGACCTCGGCCCCCGACGCGCCGACGCCGCGCGCATCGACGACGCGGCCGCGCAACACGGCGGATTGGGTCAGGTTCAACGTGACGCCGTCGGCGGGCGCCTCGACCTCGAACGTGCGCATCGGACCCGGCACGTCCATGCGGTAGCGATTCGGCTCGGCGACGATGAAGCGCAGGCTGAGGCCGCGCGGCAATCCGTCGAGCGCGAAGGTCCCGTCGGCGCGCGACAGGACGAACAATTCGGATTGATACGCGTCGTTCACGTCGATCGCGTCGCGGACGTCTTGCGTGACGCCGTCGGGATACGGCAGCGGAGTCCCGAACATGACGTGGAACGGGATCGGCTCGGTCGCGATGCGGCCGTCGACGAAGACGCGTCCGCGCACCGATGCGCCGCGCGGCAGTGCGAGTTCGACACGTCGACCAGGCGCGAAATCGCCGATCAGAGGCGTGACCAGCAGATCCTCCGCGACGACGAAGACCTCGGCGCTGCCCGTGATCGCGTCGAGCGCGATGACTCCGTGCTCGTCATCGGTGCCGCTGCCGACGATCTCGCCGCGCTGTGCGACCGCCACGCGGACGTTGCGCTGCAGCGTGCCGTCGAACGCACGCAGGATCAGCTCGGAGCGCGCCGCGGCGGGCGTCGCGTCGATCGCCGCGGTTCGTGTCGGGGATGCCGCCGACTCGTCGCTCGACCGCGATGGATCGGGCGCACGATCGCTCGCGTCGATCGGCACGAGGCTCGAGAGTTCGCTGCGATGCGTGGCGTCGCGAGACACCTCGTCGTCGGGCAGCGCGATCCACACGCCGACGCTCACCAACGCAGCGACGGCCGCTGCCCACCCGAACGCTTTCGATCCCATGACGGTCGCT
>JAEUIB010000762.1 GCA_016795255.1 Planctomycetota bacterium | reverse complement strand
CCCCCGCGTCGAGTTGTGAACTTGCCCGCACGGCCTACGGCCGCACGCAGCTCAGGGTGTCGGGGCCAAGGCCCCGACCGGCATGGATGGTCCGCACCATCCGGCCATGCGGCCCGAGCTCAGGGGACGATGCGCATCTCGAGGCCGTTCGACACTTCGATGTCGGTCGTGTTGCCGAACGTCGAAACGCGCTCGATGATCCCCTGCATGAAGAACGAGTGACCGATCAGCGACGGGTCGTGCGGCAGTTCGCCCTGCAGCACCGTCGAGCCGATGGCCGGCGGCAGCGGCAGCACGATGTCCGGCGACGCGAGCAGCGTGCAGCCGTTCGACATCGGCACGTTCACGGCCTGGAAGCCGAGCACGAGCCATTCGCTCTTCACGTAGACGCCGCAGTGCCCGCACGGCTGCTGCACGTTGAGGTCGATCATGACGCCGCACGTCATGCCGCCGTCGAGCTGACCATTCAGGATCGGCGGAGCCTGGGTGCCCGGCGCGCAACCAGCGCCGTACTGGAAGAACAACGTCGTGAACGGACACATCGCGGTCGCGACGGATCCGAGGACGAGCGCGGCAACGGCGGACGAGATCAAGCGCTTCATCTGAGAGGCTCCTGCGTGGGTGATGCGGCTCGAGACCCGATGCATCGGGATGGGTCGAGAGCCCGCTCCTTCCTGAACGAAGTCGCGAGAGTATGCCCCGCCCCTGCCGGGATTGGCAAGCAACCGAATCCGCGGATCGGACACCGGGAGCAATTTCCCGAAGCGCGTCACCGACGCTTCGCGAGGATCGCGATCGCATCCTCGTTCAACGCCTCGATCTGGACCGGGTCGTACCCCTCCGCATCCAATTGAGCGAGCACGTCGGCGACCTTCGGCGTCTCCGCGTAGTCGATATTCCTGTCCACGAAACGACTTGCGGCGGACAGCACCGGCTGGACGACGACGACGCGGAACGGTTCGCCCCGCGTACTGTCCCGCTCCTTCGGCCCCTTTTGCGCGGTGGCGAACGCCGAAACCAAGATCGCCACCACCACGAACCCGGCGAGAAACCTGCGCATCGACGTGCCCTCCGCGGACCCCGAAAAAACTCTTCGAGCTCCGTCGCTATCCGAGGAACCCCAGATCGGTGACCGTGTGATTGGGGAACACGGCCGCGAGATTCGCTCCGGACTCGCCGAGATGGCGCTTCACGATCGTGCCGAACACGTCGCGGAAGTCGATCGACGTGGCCGCCTCGTTCGCGTCGGTCAAGTTGCCCGGATCCAACGACGGGTGCGGATTCACGACACCCCCGTGGCCGAGGATCGGATCGCCGATGACGAGCACCGGATTCACGGTCCCGTGATCGCAGCCGAACGACCCGTTCTGATACAGCGTCCGCCCGAACTCCGAGAACACGACGAACACCGTCGTGCTCGCGAGATTCACCGACGCCAAGTCGGAGTGCAGCGCAGCGATCGACTGCGACAGCACCTCGAGCAAGCCGCCGTGATAGCCGTCGAGGTTCTGGTCGGCGTGCGTGTCGAAGCCTCCGAGTCCGCAGTGGAAGATCTGCAGCCCGAGGCCGGAGTTCATCAGTCGCGCGCACAACTTCAGCGAATCGGCGAACCAATGATCCGGGTACGCGCCGACGTGGTTGAACGCGGGCACCGCCTGGAACGCATCGATCAACTGCAGCAGATCGGTGCCGACTCCCGCGATCGAGCCGAGGCGACCGGGCTGGAGCTTCGCCGCATTGGCGAGCGCCAGGTACGCGCTCTTGCGGTTCGCTCCGTCCTCGAAGTGGAACGGATCGATCGGGAACGCGAAGTCGTCGAGGTACGGGATCGCGGGGACGAATCCGCTCGCTCCGGCCGTGATCAACGGAAGCTGACTGTCGAGCTCGGCCGCGTACGGGAACGCGGGTGCGGGATACAAACCGAGGTACCGCCCGAGCCATCCCGACTGCCCGAGCACGCCCGGCGTACCCGAGTGCCAGTCGCGCTGCGCGACCTCGTGCGAGAAGCTCGAATCCGGATAGCTGACGCCTTGGACGATCGCGACGCGACCTTGGTCGTACAGCGCCTTCATCGCCCCCATCTGCGGATGGAAGCCGATCGGCTGGCCGGCGATCTTCAGCACCTGGTTCTCGGGCACCGCGATCGCGCTGCGGTACAGCGAGTAGTACGCGCCGCCGTCGACGCCGAACGGCACGATCGTGTTGTAGCCGTCGTTGCCGCCGAACAGCTCGATCAGCACGAGGTTCACGCCGCCGACGCCCGGAGCGGCGCGCAGCGTCCGCAGCAGCGCGCTCGAACTCAGCGCGGCCGCGGTCCCGGTCATCAGCCCACAGCGCAGGAAGTCACGACGATCGAGTTTCATGACGGGTGCCTCCTTCACGCGAGCTGGTATTCGGGGGACGACAGGATCAGCGCGACGAGACCGCGCACCTTCACGTCGATCGACGCGGGATCGACGAAGAACGTCACGGTCTGGCCGTTCTCGTCGGTCTGCAGGTAGCTCTCGAGCGTCGACACGGTGGCCGGCAGCGGCGCGTCCAGCGACAGCGCGGCCAGCACCATCTCGACGACCTGCGTCGCGGTCAGCGCCGCCTGCTTCTTCTTCGGACCGAGCAGCTTCGCCGGATTCCATTGGAAGCCGGCGCCCTCGCTCTTGCGCGCGTCGGCGATCGTCTCGGCCACGCGCAAGCGCTCGAGCATCCCGTTCGTCGAGATCCAGTGCAGACCTTCCTTCCAACCGAACACCGTCGGCGGTTCGAAGATCGGCTGCCCGAGCGACGTCATCGCGTTGGACGCTTCGTACACGCCGGTGTCGGAGTTCGAGATCTTCGCCCCGAGTTGGCGCAGCGCGCCGACGACGAGCTCGGCCGGGCTCTTCACGCGCGCGCGCTTCGCCGTCGTCGCATAGAACTCGTCCTTCGCGAACACGGCCTTCAGCGTGGCGGCGATCGACGTGCCGCTCGCGAGGTACTCGGCCGCGATCGAATCGAGGACCGGGTCGTCGAGCGTCGTCTCGTACGCGAAGTACGACCACAGCTTCCACGCGAGGCGACGCGCGGTCGCCGGATCGACGACGAGCAGCGCGACGATGTCCGTGCCGTCGAAGTTCGCGGTCTGTCCGCGGAACGTCTTCGGCCCGAAGTCGTGGTTGTCGGCGTCGAACACGAACTTGTACTTGTCGTCGAGCGTCCAGCCGGTGAAGGCGCGCGCACTCTCCTGGACGTCTTGCTCGGTGTAGTTCGGCTGCCCGAGCTGGTCGAGGACGCCGGTCGTGAACAGCTCCATCAGTTCGCGCGCGAAGTTCTCGTTCGGGTCGGACGCGATGTTCGAGATGTTGTCGAGCCAGATCACCATCGCCGGATCGCGCGCCATCTCGAGGCACAGCGTCGAGAACTTGCCGACGGCGTGTTTGCGCAGCGTCCGGTTCTGCAGATGCATCAGCGGCAGGCGCTCGACCTTGCTGGTCGCGGTCGCGAAGTGGTTGTGCCAGAACAGCGACATCTTCTCGATCAGCGGGCTCTTCGTGGACAGCATGCGCCGCATCCACCAGACCTGCAGATCTTCGAGCGACTCGACCTTCGGCTTCTTCGACAGCTTGTCCGACTTCGCCCACGGCTTGAACAAGCCGGCGACGGTCTTCGTCATCCCCTTCTTGACCGCGGCGGCGACGTCCGCAGGGCGCGGACCGAACCCGGCTCGCCGCAGTAGATGTACGGCGTTCTCTTCGTCCCACGTCACGACCATGGCAGCTCCTCGATCACGTCCGATGTCGGCGTTCCAGGCGGGGCTTGCGACGTTTCTCGCGCGCGCGGAGTTCGGTGGAAACGCACGCCGCGCGATCCACTACCGGACCCTCGGGCCGAGGGTAACCCCCGCGCGGATTCGCACGGTGTCGCGCCTTCGTCACGACTGGATCGAAGCTGCGGGCTCGGCGTGAAGCTGGAAATCCGGCGCTCGGCGCGTCAGCCTATTCGCGGGATGACCTTCGATCGGAAGCCTGGATCCCCTGTCACTCCGACATCCGCGATCGAAATGGGGGCGCCATGATCTCCACGTTCCTGACCTTCGGATTGTGGTTCGCACAGGTACCGGCGACGGTTCCGGACTCGCCGCCGACTCGGGCTCCCACGCCCGGCGGACCGCGGAAGCTCGCGCTGTTGATCGGCGTGAAGGACTACCCGGCGGCCACGGCGCGCGAGTTCCGGCAGATCTACGGCGCGACCAACGACGTCGCGGCCATGGCGGCCACGCTGCGCGAGCAATTCGACTTCGCGCCCGAGGACATCCGCGCGCTGACGGACCGCGACGCCACTCTCGGAAACGTCCTCCGGGAATTCGCGACGTGGGTGATCCCGACCGCGAAGTCGGGAGACGTCGTGTTCATCTATTTCTCCGGCCACGGCTCGGTCATCCGAAACCTCGCGCCGGCCGCGCAGGGATCCGAGTGGATCGGCGATTCCTCGCTCGTGTTGTGGGACAGCCGACTCGATGGTGCGGACGGTGAGCGCGACCTCACCGACGACCAATTGCAGTCGTTCATCGCACCGTTGGTCGAGCGCGGCGCGCACGTCTGCGTCGTCACCGACGCGTGTCATTCCGAAGGCGTCACGCGCGGAGGCGGGCAGTCCACTCCGGTTCGCATGGCCCCCGAAGGCACGAAGGGCGTCGGCGCCAAGTCGTTGCCGGACGAATGGCCGAGCGAGATCTCGTTCCTCGAGGACGGCGACGAGCGTCGGGCCCGACCCGACGCGTACGTCCATCTCGCGGCGTGTCGCAAGGACGAGCCGGCGCAGGAGTGGATCCCGAAGGAAGGTGGCGAGCCCGCGGCGCGCGGCGTGTTCAGCATGCTGCTGGTCGAAGTGATGCGCGAGGTCGCGCGGCACCCCGAGCGCTGGACGTACGAAGACCTGCACCGCGGCGTGATGTACCGGTTCAAGGCGTATCGAGTCGCGTTGGACCACGAGCAGAATCCGTCGCCCGACGGACACATCGAGCAACTCGTCTTCTCCGGCGCGTATCGCAAGCCGCCGGGACGATTCGTCGCGCGCGCGCTGAGCTCGGAGCGCATCGAGTTCGAGGCCGGCTCGATCGCGGGCCTCGAAGTCGGTACCGAGCTCGTCGTGTTCGAGAAGTCCGGAGCACGAATCGGCGTCGCCCGGATCGACGCGTGCGACGCCGTGTCCAGCGCCGGGCGCTGGATCGAATCCGAACCGGTCGACGTCGACGGGACGGTCTACGCCGACTGGCACGGAGCGCCTCCGAGCCTCGGACGCATCGTGATCCAGGACCCTCACGGCGATGCCGAGCGATTCCTCGGGAAGACCGACTTCATCACGTTCGATCGCACACCGCGGTACCTCGCGCTGAACGGCTCCGTGTCCCCGAGTTCCGCGTTCCCGAACCGCAATCAGCTCCGCGTCGTCTCACCCGACGGCATCGTGATCGTCGACGAGGAGATCGGCCCTCCGCAAGCGTCGGACGCGTCCGTACTCGCGACGACGCGGGAGCGCGTGCTCGGGCTGCTACGCGACGAGCTGTCCTATCAACAACTGGTGCAACTGATCGGACGCAACAGCGACGTCCGGGTCTCGGTCACGCTGCGCTCTCCGAATGCGGAGGAGTTGGGCCGAAGCTGGAAGAACGTCGACGTCATGACCCCGCTGGTCGCGACTCAGGTCGGACTGGAGCCCGAGTACGCGGCGTCGCACGATCGACGATGGAACCAGAAGCACCTCGGAGTGATCGATGTCGTCAACGACGATCAGGATCCCCTGTACGTGTACGTCTTGTCGTTGATGCCCGACCACAGCCGCGCGCTGATCTACCCGCCGAACGGTGGACTCGCGGACGAGCCGCCGCTCGAGCCCGGAGCGCCTCCGCGGAGCATCTACTTCACGGTCGACGTCCCCGACACCTGGCCGCAGTCGAGCGTGTACGACGACGAATACCTGGTGCTGACGTCGACGGTGCGGATCGACGTCCGCGCGTTGTTGCGGCGAGAAACCATGCGTGGAGGGTTCGACGACGACGACGTTCCTCCGTTCCTGCGCGAAGCCTGTCGCGGCGAGCGCCTCCGCGGAAACTCGCCGGCGGAGCCGAAGACACGCGCCGGCACCACGGGGTTCCGCCTGGCGATCCGCCTGAACGACCAGAACTGATCACCCGTTCTTGCCGCAGCACTGCTTGAACTTCTTCCCGCTCGCGCACGGGCACGGGTCGTTGCGGCCGACTTTCGTGCCGCGACTGACGATCGGCTTCACGTCGCCGGCGATCCGCTCGCCGTCGCGCACCGCGCGCACACGATCGACGAACGTCGCGTCCGCGTCGTCGAACACGGACTCGAGTTCGAACGCGTGCGTGACCATCTCGTGCTCGCAGAGCCACGCGTAGAACGCGCGCAGGACCCGCGGGACGAGAGCCGCCAGCGGGTCCTTCGCACCGAGCCGGCGCGCGACGCGCTCGAACACCAGCTCGCGCAACTGCTCGGCGTCGAGCAGGCGCGGGTGCGCGCCGAGGTCTCCGAACGAGGTTTCGACGACGAGGAGAGCCGCGCGCCGCACGTCGGCCGGCGGGCCGAGCGTCCGTGCTTCGCGCGCATCCTGGAATCGAGCGACGAGGGTGATGGCGTTCGTGTCGGTCATCGGCGACCAACATACGCGGGGCACGCGCGGCTCCGCGATCCTGGGTGCAGTGGATTCCGGCGGAAGCTCGCCCGGAGCGGCGCGTCCTGCGATGGGTAGCATCACCGCCTCCTCCCACCGCCGAACGAACGCATGAAATCGGTCGAGCCCGAAGCCTCCGTCTGCCTGCATTGCGACGCGGAACTGCGCGACGGCGCCGTGTTCTGCGATCGTTGCGGAACGGCCCGCGCACCGCGGTCGCCGGCGCCGCCGACTCCGCATTGGGGTCTCGTCGTCGCGCTCGGGAGCCTGCTCGGGGTCGCCGTCGGAGCCGCGGCCGGTTTCTGGTTCGGTTGGCACGCGGCGCCGGTGCGCGAGATCGTGCGCGTCGAACGTCCACCGGCGGCCGCCGACGGGGATCGGGCCGCGCAACCACGCGAGTCGACCGACGCTCGAGCGAACGACGAGCCGACCGACGGCGCGCGCGCCGATGGCGTCGCGGAGCCGAATCGGATCGAGACTCCGCCACCGGCGCCAGCGGTCGCGCCGTACACCGCCGGCGCGTTGCGACTCGCGGCGTTGACCGCCGACGGCTCGCCGCTGCCGATCGCTCCGGCCGTCGCGGTCGGAGCGTCCCACGTACTCGCGCCGCTGTCGGCGATCGAGGATGCCGCGCAAGCGTCGGTCCGCGCGAGTGACGGCTCGATGCACGACGTGCTCGGCGTCGCGCGCCACGACGTCGCGTACGACCTCGCGCTGCTCGAGATCGTCGGCGAACTCGTCCCGGCGTCGAAGGGGTTGCGGAGCGACGCGATCGTGCGGCAGGAGATCGGCTCGTTGCTCGCGGTCGATGGTTCGACGGTGGCCGGCGACGAACGCTCGACGTGGTTCTCGCCGGGGGACCCCGACCCGTTCAGCGGCGGTCCGCGCTTGAAGCTCGAAGCGCCCGCGGCGACGCCGAGTCTGCTCGTCGACGACGACGGCCGCATCGTCGGGCTGGTGCCCGGACAGGACGGTCGCGCGCTCGCGGTCCACGCGGCCGCGAGTTGGGCCGAACGGCCGGGCGCGAGCGTGCCGCTCGAACAGTTCCGCCAGGTGCTCGGGCAGACGTCGGGCGGTTCGCGGCTGCGCGAGGCGCGACGCTTGTTGGCGCAACGGCGCTACGCGGATGCGGCGCGGGCGTTCCTCGAGCTCGTGATGGTCGAACCGCAGCGACTGGGCGAGGCGCGTACGGACCTCGTGCTCGCGGTGCGCGAGGCGGCGCGCGAGGCGACCGGCGCCGGTCAGCCGGAGACGGCGAACGCGTTGCTCGCGTCGGCGTTGGCGCGCGTTCCGGACGCCGCGGAGTTGTACGCCGCGCGCGGTCGGGCGCTGGCGGCGCTCGGCGACACGAACGGCGCGGTCGAGTCGATGCTGCAAGCGTGCTCGCTCGACGCCGAACGCGAGGCGACGTGGAAGGTCGAAGCGCGCGGCATCCTGCTCGACGCCGCGCAGCGGCTGCGGACGCAGGGGCGATTGCCGGAGGCGCTGGGCTTGCTGTCGAACCTCGCGTCGAAGTTCGAGGGCGACGGCGGCTTGCTGGTCGCGGCTGGCGAGATCGCGTTCGCGCTGCGGCAGTTCGCGTACGCATCGGATCTGTTCGGCAAGGCCGCGCGCATCGACACGCGCGTCGCGGCCGACGCGGCTCCGCGCGCGCAGCGCGCCGCCGACTTGGCCGGAGGTCCCGGCGCGATCGCTCTCGACTTCGCGCCGAACGCGGCGCAGGTGTTCGTCTCGGCACGCGTGAACGGCTCGGCGACGCTGAACCTGCGCATCGATGCCGGAGTGAAGGACGTGGTGCTGACGCAGAGCGCCGCGCGCGCGGCCGGCTACACCGTCGCGGCGTTGCCGAGGGTCCGCAATCCGGCGGAGCCCGCGGCCGACGAGATCCCGACCGCGAAGCTGCAATCGCTCAGCGTGAGCGGCGTGTCGGCGAACGGGTTGCAGATGATCGTCCAGGACTCCGTCGTCGGCGCCGGCGCGGACGGCGTGCTCGGACAAGCATGGCTGAACCGCTTCCGCGTCGTCGAAGACCGCTCGCTCGGGCGGATGGTGTTGTGGAATCGCTGAGCGCTCGGGCCGCTGGGCCCGACGCCTGCTCGGGCGTCGACGCGAGCCGGGGGCCGAAGGCCCCCGGGCCCCACTGAACAGAGGCCGAAGGCCGTACCTCCTTTGCACCTCCAAAGTGGGGGGTGCGTAGCCCCCGCCCCCCCCCGTTCGCCCGCTTCGCGGTCTAACGACCAAAGAGGGGCCTCACAAACGAGCGAGGCCCCTCTTTGGAAACTCCCGCGCCCTTGAGTCGCGCGTGGACTTGACGCGAAGGGACGTCGTGAACGGGCTCTTGGAGCGGCCGCTCGCCTTCTTACAAGGGCGCAGGGGTGGCTTCTCGACGGC
>JAEUIB010000761.1 GCA_016795255.1 Planctomycetota bacterium | reverse complement strand
CGCGGCCGCGCCGACGAAGCGCGGGCGCAGCACCGCCGGTACGCGATGGCCGCCGTGCTCGCAGGTGACGACGAGCGCCGGCCGCGGCGCACCGGTCCGCGCGCGGGTCACGGCGCGTACTGCACGCCGTGCTCGAGACATTGCGCGAGCTCGCCGTACACCGCGCGCAACGTGCCCTGCGTCGGATCGAGCCCCGTGACGCGGAGGAGCCGTCGCGCCAACGGACCGCGCTCGAGGATCGTCTTCAGCGCGAGGCGGACTTCGAGGTTCTCCGCGGTCTCGTCGACGACTTGCTCCGCGATCTGCCGCCAGACGTCGCCGGCGCGGATGCGCGACGCGCGGACCCCGAACGCCGCGAGCCACTCGTGGTCCTCGATCACGGCTTCGTCGGCGTCGCGCGCGCACTGCAGGAACAGTCGCGCGAGGCGCTCGGTCGAGAACACGCGCAGATGCGCTTCGTCGAGCCAGCGACCGTCCAGCATCGCCTTCAGCGTCGCGACGGTGATCCACGCGATCGCGATGTCGGCGGCCGGCGTCTCCTGGACGTCGAGCACGCGGATCTCGAACGCGTCGCGGACGAAGCGCGCGATCACGCCGCGCGAATTGAAGAACTCGTCGCGCAGCAACCCCTCGGGATCGAGCGGCGCCGCGTCGCGCCAGATCCGCTCGAGGATCTCGGTGCGGTACGACTGCGGCGTGAACACGGCTTCCGGCACGATCTGACCGGTGACCGACGGGATGCGCGCCTGGTTCTTGCGGTAGACCTCGAGCCGGTTGTCGAGCCATCCGGTCGTGCGGCCGTCCACGAACGGCGAACTCGCGGCGAGCGCCGGCAGCAGCGGCAGGATCACGCGCAGCGCCGCGTGCAGCCGGCCGAACTCCTCGGCGTCGCCGAACGGCAGGTTGACGTGACAGCTCTGCAGGTTCGACCAGCCGTGACCTTTGCAGTCGAAGATCCGGTCGTAGGCCGAGTAGACCTCGCTGGTCTCGTGCGGCCACAGTTTCGTCTGGCGCGCCGGGTCCATCCACGGATGCATCGCGGACGGCAGCAATCGCGCGTTCATCAGATCGAGGCGTCGCTGTGCGTTCGCCAGCGACGTGTTGAACCGCCCGGGCAGCGGCAGCAGGTCCGGCGCCGGGCCGTTCGTCTTCAGCTCGATGACGTGCAGCACGAGTTCGTTCGACCACGCGATCGGGCCGTCGTCGAAGTCGCCGGACAGGTCGCCCGACGCCGCTTCCAGCAAGCGGTCCGCGATCGGCGCGACGTCCAGCGTGTCGCGGTCGACGATCATGTACTCGAGCTCGATGCCGTAGCCCTCGAACAGGTGCAGCGGCCGACGATCGCTCATGCGAAGCTCCGATTGCGGCGCCGCTGCTCGACGCGCTGCATCAACACGCGCATCACGCGCAGGTACAGCTCGTCCTTCAGCACCGCGTCTTCGACGCCGGCGTCGATGTTGGGGTTGTCGTTGACCTCGATCACGTAGACCTTGTCGCCGATCTGCTTGAGGTCGACGCCGTACAGTCCGTCCCCGATCAGGTTCGCCGCCTTCAGCGCAGCTTTGACGACGCGGGTCGGCGCATGTTCGATCGGAAGCGTCTCGGCGCGGCCGAACGTCTTCTGCTTCGACGCGGCGTCGCGCTTGACGATCTGCCAATGGCGCGTGGCCATGAAGTAGCGACACGCGTACAGCGGCTGGCGATCGAGGATGCCGATGCGCCAGTCGAACTCGGTCGGCACGAACTCCTGCGCGACGATCAGGTCGGAGCGCTCGAGCAGCTCGTCGACGAGCTGGTCGAGTTGTTCGCGCGTGTCGGCCTTCTTCACGCCCTGCGAGAACGCGCTGTCCGGCTGCTTCAGGATGCACGGCAGACCGAGCGTCTCCAGCACGCGCTGCTCGTTGCCGCGATGCACGATCATCGTCTTCGGATGCGGCACCTTGTTGCGCAGCAGCATCTCGGCGAGGAAGACCTTGTTCGAGCACTTCAGGATCGAGTCGGGATCGTCGATCACGACGAGCCCCTGCGCCTTCGCCTTCTCGGCGAAGCGATACGTGCGGTGGTTGACGCTGGTCGTCTCGCGCAGGAACAGCGCCTCGAACTCGCCGAGCCGCGCGAAGTCGTCGGGATCGATGAAGTCGACGTC
>JAEUIB010000760.1 GCA_016795255.1 Planctomycetota bacterium | reverse complement strand
AGCGGTCAAACGATCCTGAGCGTCGACCCTTCGAGTGTGCCGAACAACAAGCACATCGGAAGAAACGTTCGCGGGGGCGGCGATGTCGACGCCGATGGAGTGCCGGACGTGATCTGCGGTTGGCCCGACAAGGGTTTCTGGATCTTCTCCGGAGCGACCGGAGGGCTGATTCGATATCAACCGAGGCCGCACAACCACGACTCGTGGTACGGACATCGTGCGACGATCGCGGGCGATCTGGATCTCGATGGCTTCGACGATGTCGTGGTCAGCGCACCGGTCTTCATCACGTTCAAGCCGGTCGGCATGGTGGAGGCGCGATCGGGAGCGGACAACTCCGTGCTCTGGCAACGGATCGGCACGCAACCGTGGGGCTATCTGGGGGACGACATCTCCGGCATCGGGGATTTCGAGGGCGACGGCACACCGGACGTCGCGTTTTCGATCAGCGATGATCACACCGCGGGCATGAACGCCGGCAGCATGCTCGTCGTCCGCGGCGACACGGGGGCCACGATCCACCAGTTCTTCGGAGCGCCCGGCGAGCGCATGTACGGCAATATCACCGGTGGCGCCGACTTGAACGGTGACGGCGTTTCCGAACTCATGGTCGGCATTCCGTTCTCGAGCCCAAATGGCCCGCAGTCGGGCGAAGCGCGTGTGTTCTCGATGTTCCCGAACTACGGCAAGCCGAAGTCCGGCGCCGCCGGAGTCGCACCGACGCTGCGCCATGCTGGCGGATTGCCGACGCTCGGCAACGCGGCGTACACCATCACGATCGAGAACGGCGTCGGCGCGGCGCCGGGGTTCCTCTTCCTCGGCGTCGGAGCAAGTTCGATCCCGATTGCGGAAGGAACGTTCCTCCTCGAGCCGGCGCTGCCGTGGATCGCCCTGCCAGTGACGCTTGGGGGCGCGGCAGCACAAGCAGGATCCGGTGCGTTGAGCATCTCGGCGCCGATTCCCGTGCTCCCCGCGATCGCCCACACGGAATGGTTCGCGCAGTCGTGGCTGTTCGACGCGGCAGCGACCTTCGGAGTCACGCACACCGAGGGCTTGAAGATCCACGTCTTGCCGTGAGGAGACGGCCCCGGAGGCCGGTCCTCGATTCGCGAGGGATGGGGAGTTCGGTGGAGGCGTGCGAGCATCGGTGAGCTCGAGCACCGACGCGCTTGTCGGCGTGCCGCGCCATGATGCGTCGCCGGTGCGACTCTCGAGAGCGCCATCCGTCTCACGGCTCCGGCGACAACATGGGCAAGTCGTTCACGAGAGCGATGGGCGGCGAGATCCCCTCGGGGAATTCGAGATCCGGCCGCATGTGGGCCGCGGTGCCCTCGTGCGCGTCCTGCCACACTTCATAGGCGTGAATCAGCGCCTCGCGCCGCGTGAGGTCCATGGGCAAGCTCGCGTCCCGCAGTTCCGTGTACGTGGTCTTGATGAACGAGGACGGCCGTGAGAGTCGCATGGCCTCGATCACGAGCAAAGACACGTCACCGATCGGGATCCTGACCGGTGCCGACGACTTCTGGCTGTAGGGCCAGCGGCCGATGAAGGTCGCGTCGGTCGGCTCCCGAGCTGCGGCGAGGAGCGCCGGGATGGCGCGTCGGTCGATCGAGAAGAGAGCGAGGTAGCAATAGTCGGCTCGGGCACGCGCGGGCGAGCGCAGGCCGACGATCAGCTCCTGGATCGCTTCGTCGGTGATGTCATCCGGAGACCACAGCGACGAACCGAAATCGACCGTGGGAGGCTCATTGCCGTCTTCGACGACCGCCCGCAGGAGCTCGGAGTCGTCGGCGGTGATCCGGCCATCGTCGTTCAGGTCGGCTCGTTCGGAGACGGCCGCCGAAGGCGATCGCGCATCCTCGGGCGCCGCGACCAGCCTCTTCAACGCAGCGAGGTCGTTCGCGTCGACCACGTCGTTGTGGTCGAGATCTCCTCGGATTTGGACCGCGGTGATCCTGGCTTCGGCCAGCGTCTCATCGGCGTGGGTCACCGCGATGGTCCACGCTTCGTTCGCGCGAACCCTGGACATCGAGCGCAGCCGGATGACGTGCCAGCCCGCGTCCAAATGCTGAGCTTGGAACGGCGCATCCCCTAGGGAGGAGCGGGCGATGATCGTCGCGGAGTCCGCGGCGGTGTAGGCGAGCACGTCCAGGTGATGCGCGCCCACCTGAAGCGGGTGCATCACCTTCAGCTCCGTCAGAGGACTCCCTCGAGCCGGAGCGCTCGTTGCGACGTGCGTGACGCACAGTGCGACCAAGCCCAGGAAGCGGAGCGATCGGGTTCGCATGAGAGTCTCGAGTCGTTCAACAGCAGGCCGAGAGCACGAGGGTTCGGAGCGACGGCTCAGAGGCCGTGACCTGGATATCGCACGTCGCCGAACGTCGTGGCGCCGGGCGTCTCAGTCGCAGTTTGTGAAAGTTGCGCGTTTGGGCATTCCGCGCGTGAAAGGACGGCCTCTCGTTCGGTACGAAGCGAGTTGTCTAGTCAGGCTCGCACCAAACAAGAGGCACGTCACAAGTGAAGCGGATCGTAGTGAGCGGCCCGAGCGGTCACCAGCGTTCAGTCGGAGTTCGATTCGACGAGAGTTCGATGACGAATCTGGGCGGACTGCTCGGCTTCAAATCGTTCATCGATGCTCAGGGACTCCTCGATGGAGTGAGTTCGTCGCGCGACGGATCGCGCTACTCGTTGCGCGACGTAGCCGAGAATCTGATCGCGCTCCGCGTCGCGGGCATCGAGCGCTTGTCTCATGCCGACGACCTGGCCGAGGATCCGTTGCTCGACGCGCTGCTCGGCGAGCGACCGACGGCGAGCACATTGTTCCGTCGCATGGCCAGCGACGGCTTCGCATTGTCGAGAGCATTCGCGACGGTGAGCGATCGCTCCGCACAGGTCGTGATGGCGGAGCACCGCGGCCGACACGTGATCGCGCTCGACGGCACTTCGCTCACGGTCTTCGGCAATCAGGAGCTCGCGACACGCGGCTACAACCTCGAGCGACGCGGCGCGAAGGGTTACCAGCCATTGATCGCGGCTTCGGTCACGTCGCGCATGGTGCTTGGGGGCGTCATGCGTCCGGGCAATGCCAGCGCCGCTGCCGATGCGGACGGCTTGATCAATGATCTGGCGCTACGCCTTGGCTCCAACGTCGAGTTGCTCGCGGACGCCGGCTTTTATGGCGACCGCTTGCTGAGCCAGTGCGAGGAGCTGGGTTGGACGTATGTCGTGGCCGCCGCCGGTCGGGCGACATTGGTGCGATTGGCGCAGGAAGCCGCGTATTCACGTGTCAGCGAGCACGTCGAGATCGGCGAGTTCATCCATCAGACACGCAGCATGGAGGGCGAGGTCTCGGTGCCGCGTCGCTACATCGTCGTGCGTCGCTCGCGAGAGCGCCGTGATCCACATCAACGCACGCTGGTCGACGTGACCCCGCGTGAGTACTTCTTCTACGTCACCAATCTCACGAGCTCCGCCAGTGACGTCTGGCGCCGCTACAACCGCCGTAGCGAAATCGAGCTCGTCATCCGAGATCTCAAGGAGAGCTTCGCGCTCGGGTGTTTGCCCTCCTCGAGCTTCGACGCCAATGCGGCCCACCTGCAGTTGTGCTTGGCGGCGTACAACTCGCTGCGCCTCTACGCCATCAGGGTGCTCGAGCGCGACCTCGCGCGATCGTGGGGACAGCGGTTGCGCGCAACGCTCATTCGCCTAGCGGCTCGCGTCGTCCGAGGAGGACGTCGCATCCTCGCTGCTTTCGCGATCGCGACGCCTCTGAGGCGCATCGTCACGCCTGCGTTCCATCGCGCGGCGCGCTTCGCGCCAGCTTGACGCGCTTCTCCTCAACGCAGATCGTCGTCGCTCACTGCCGAGACCGGAGAAACTCCGCACCCGCGTGCCACCGACACCACTCGCGCCGTGCAAAGCTCCGCAATCCGCGGGCGAGAACCGCCAATTCGGGCGCGTTGAGCGCTCCCAAACTCCTCAACGACCACTGAGCCATGTCGCTGACGCCGCAATCGCCGTCGAATCCGACTCGGATGCGATATCCAGGTCACGGCCTCTGAGAGCCACCGAAAGGGGTCTGTCCCCGTTTCGCCGGGTTCGACTCGTCAGGTCGTCGGCGTCGCCGTCGTGACGGACTGCGCCTTCTCGACGCGCTGCCAGACGATGTCGAGCGCCGCCGAGCGATAACCCTCGGCGAGCGTCGGGAAGTTGAACGTCGTGTCGACGAACACGTCGACGTCGCTGCCGTTCACCAGCGCGACCTGCGCAAGGTGGATCAGCTCCGCCGCGCCTTCGCCGAAGATCTGCGCTCCGACGAGCTTCTTGCCCTGCGGATCCGCGACGAGCTTCAGCATGCCTTCGGTGATGTTGGCGATCTGACCGCGCGCGAGGTCTTCGAACGACGCTCGGCCGACCATGCAGCCGCCGTAGCGCTTCGTGGCCTGCTCTTCGTTGAGGCCGACCGACGACATCTCCGGGATCGGGTAGATGCCCATCGGGATCAGCTCGGCCGGCACGCCGACCGGGATGCCGAGAGCGTGCGCCATCGCGCGCCGGCCCTGGTCCATCGACGACGACGCCAGCGACGGCGGCCCGATGACGTCGCCGACCGCGTAGATGTGCGGCACCGACGTCTGCAGGTGTTCGTTCACTTCGATCAAGCACTTCGCGTTGGCCGCGAGGCCGGCGGCGGCGAGGTTCATGCCCTCGACGTTGGCGATGCGGCCCGCGGCGCACAGCACCTTGTCGGTGCGGATCTCCATGCCGCTCTCGAGCGTCGTCACGACCTGGCTCAGGCCGTCGTACGCCATCGCCGCGATCTTGCGATTGCCGAGGAAGCGGCCGCCCATCGTCTCGAAGCCTTCGAGCCAGCGCTCGACGATCTCACCGTCGAGGAAGCCGAGCGGCTTCTCGTACTTGTCGAGCACGATCACGCGCACGCCGAGCGCGGCGAAGATCGACGCGTACTCGCACGCGATGACGCCACTGCCGAGGACGAGCAGCGATTGCGGCAGGTAGATCATCGACAGGATCGAATCCGAGTCGAGCACGTTCTGGTGGTCGACCGGCAGCTCCGGCGGATTGCGCGGGCGCGAGCCCGTCGCGATCAGGATGTAGTCGGCCTCGGCGCGGTACTTCTTGCGCTCGACCGTGTTCACCTCGACGACGTGCGGATCGAGGAAGCGCGCGCGGCCGTGCACCTGCTCGACGCGGTCCTTGCCGAGATGCAGCGAGATGACGCGTTCGTGCTCGCGGATCACCTGCTCCATGCGCGTCATCAAGCTCGCGACCTGCAGGTCCTCGGTCAGCTTCAGCGAGAACACGTTGCCGGTGCGTCGCCGGAAGTTCGTCAGCGCGAGCGCCGTCTCGCGCAGCGTCTTGCTCGGGATCGTGCCGCGATGCACGCACGCTCCGCCGACGCCGAGCTCCTGCTCGATGATCAACACACGCCGTCCGGCGCGCGCGCCGTGGATCGCAGCCTTCTGGCCGGCCGGTCCGCTGCCGATGACGATCGCGTCGAACTTGCCCAGATCCTCGATCATGCGACGGCCTCCACGGCGAGCTTGAACTTGTCCTTGTTGGCGATCAGGCCGTCGAGTTCTTCGGGATAGATGTTGAGCTTCGCCAGCATCGGGTGATTACGGATGGCTTCTTCGTCGACCGCGCGCGGTCCGACCAGCCAGTGCGCGATGTCGTCCGCGAAGCGCGTCATCATCGCGGTCTGCGCGGCGCTCGGAGCCGCCGTCGGATCGTGGTGGAACAGGATCGTCTCGGACATGCGCGCCGGCAGCTTCCAGTTGTGGACCACGTCCGCGCCGACGCGGCAGTGGAACTCGTCCGAAGCCGCGAACAGCGCTTCGTCGGTGACCGTCAGCTTGAACCGCTTCGCGGCGTCGACGAGAGCCTGCAGCACCACGGGCCGACCGACGTCGTGCAGCAGCCCGCACAGGAAGGCCTCCTCGACGTTCCAGCGCCGCATGCGCGCGACTTCCTGCGCGATCACGGCCGCCGCCATCGAGTGGCGGAACAACTGGCGGATGACTTCCTCGAGGCCGTCGACTTTGAACACGCGGCTCTGGCACGAGATGATCAGCGCCATCTCGCGGATCTTCTTCAGGCCGAGCCGCGACAGCGCCTGCTGCAAGGAGACGATCTGGACCTTGCCGGAGTACAGCGCCGAGTTGCACAGGTGGAGCATGTGCCCGGTCATCGACTGATCGCGATTCACGATCGCCGTGAGTGCCTTGATGTCGCAATTCTCGTCGCTGCTCGCGGAGATCACCTGCGTGGCGACGTCCGGCAGCACCGGCATCTCGAGCTTGCCCGACGCGAGCGCGCTCTCGAGGTCGGTGCGCAGGACCTCGGGCAGACTCGCGGACGTCGACTGCGTGGCGCTCTCGCTCATGGTGTCCAGGCTCCGGGTTCAGCCCATCGGAACGCGCGCCCCGCGCTCCCGGTCCGGGGCTCGCGTGACAACGCCTCCCCTGTTTCGGCAGTTCGCTCGGCCGACTTGGGCCGGTAGCGGAGATTCACTCCGCCGGGCGAGGCTCTGCAGCCTGGCCGCGAAACGTCGGATGCCGTGGATCGGATGGGCCGCCCGTCAGGGTCCGACGAATCGGACGTGCGTGCCGCCGTCCTGCGAGTCGAAACGCAGCATGGCCCCGTGCAACGCGTCGCATACGTCGGGATCGTCGACCCATTCGGTCACGGTCTCGAGCGCCGCCCGGATCGAGTCGACGACTTCCTCGTCCTCGCCGGATCGGTCGAGCAGGTCGGGCCATCGATGGACGAGCGCGACCCACGAGCTGAACGATTCGACGAAGTGTCGGGGATGGACGTAGACCCACCGCGTCGACGGAGCGTCCGCGTCCGCATCCAGGCGGTCGATCGCTTCGAGGAACTCGCCGGACTCGCCGAGCGGCTCCGCGGCGCGGCGCAACACGTCCCGGAGCGCGGCGGAGGAACTCGCGCCGATCAGGTAGTTCCCGCGCAACGCGATGGCCGGCCGCGCGAACAGATTGTTCCCGGCGAGCACGCATTCGTACCCGTCGTTGACGTCGTCCAACGGACGCAACAGGACTCCCGGCAGCATGAAGATGTTCATGCGATCTTCGAACACGTCGCGCAGCCGATCCGTGTCCTTGACCTCGAGCGCGAAGCACATCCGGGGCAGGAACTCGCCCCCGCTCTCCTGCGCGATCTGCGCGACGGCGAACTCGCCGCCGACGAGATCGACCAGGTCGTCGCCGAGCTTGCCGAGGACGCTCGACGGATTCGGCGGGATGAGGTTCGGCAGTTGCAGCGCGCCCGTCGACACGCCGAGGTCGAAC
>JAEUIB010000736.1 GCA_016795255.1 Planctomycetota bacterium | reverse complement strand
CAACGGACCCAAGGCGCGATCGAGGCTGCGAAGGCCGGCGCGGTCGGCTCGCTGATCCGCTCGGTCGGCACGGCCGACTACCGACTGCCGCACACCGGCGTCATGAACTACGAAGACGGCATTCCGAAGATCCCGCACGCGGCGCTCGCGGCGGAGGACGCCGACCTCATCGGCCGCTTGATCGCCGCCGGTCACACCGTGCGCGTGCGGATGAAGATGACGTGTCGGGACGAAGGCACCGCGCCGTCCGCGAACGTCATCGCCGAAATCAAAGGGCGCGAGAAGCCCGACGAGATCGTCGTGATCGGCGGCCATCTCGATTCGTGGGACGTCGGGCAGGGCGCGCTGGACGACGGCGTCGGCATCGCCGCCTGCATCGAAGTGATCCGCCTGTTCTCGGACCTCGGGCTACGCCCGCGGCGGACGTTGCGCGTCGTGCTGTTCATGAACGAGGAGAACGGACTCGCGGGCGGCAAGGCGTACGCGGACGCGAACGCCGACGCGCTGGCGAAGCACGTCGCGGCGGTCGAGATGGACTCCGGTTCGTTCGGAGTCGAAGGATTCGGCGTCACCGCCGGCGAAGGCGGACTCGAGTCGTTGGCGCCGCTGGCGGCGATCCTGCGCGAGACGATCGGCGCCGGCAACTTCACGCGCGGCGGCGGCGGCGCGGACATCGGCCCGATGCGCGTCGGCGGCGTGCCGATGCTCGGGATGAAGAACGACTCCGACACGTACTTCCGCTACCACCACACGCCGGCCGACACGGTCGACAAGGTCGCGCCGGCGGACTTGGCGAAGTGCGCCGCGGCGATGGCCGCTCTGTCGTGGTGGTTGTGCGAGGCCGAACAGCCCTTGCCGCGCGTGCCGCCGAAGCCGGAAGGGACGCGCTGAACGCGACTTCGAGACGGATTGCGACCTGCGCGCGTGCCGCCGCTACCATCACCGGCTCTTGCCGTCTGGACCGACTTTTCGCGGAGACGATCGATGCGCCCCGTTCCCCACTCGTGCCTGATGTCCGCCGTGCTGTTCGGGCTCGTGCCGCTGCTCGGCGCGTGCTCGTCGATGTACTACGCGACGATGGAGAAGTTCGGCGTCGAGAAGCGCGACATCCTGATCGACCGCGTCGAGGAAGGCCGCGAGGCGCAGGAAGACGCGAAGGAGCAGGTCAAGACGACGCTCGAGCGCTTCAAGGAGCTGACGGGCTTCGACGGCGGTGAGCTCGAGGACCGCTACAACCAGCTCAACGCCGACTACGAAGCGTGCGTCGATCGCGCCGAGGACCTGACCGGCCGCATCGACTCCATCGAAGACGTCGCCGCCGACATGATGGAGGAGATGGAGGCGGAGATCGCCGAGATCAGCAAGCCCGAGTATCGCGCCGAGAGCCAGAAGAACCTCGCGATCATCCGCGACCGCTCGGCCAAGATGGTCAGCGCGATGCGGAACGCCGAACAACGCATGCAGCCCGTGCTGCAAGCGTTCAAGGACGAGGTGCTGCGCCTGAAGCACAACCTGAACGTCCAGGCGATCCAGTCGCTGTCCGGCACGGTCACGCAGATCGAAGGCGACGTCACGAAGCTCATCGAGGACATGAACAAGTCGATCGCGGAAGCCGACTCGTTCCTGGCGTCGATGAACACGCAGTGACGCAGCGTCCGCCGCGTGTTCCGCGCTGCGCGGATCCTCGCCGCATTCTCGGCCGCAAGGGCGTCGGCCTGTGGGTCAACCTCTACTCGCTGCGATCCAATGGGGATCACGGCGTCGGTGATTTCAGTCATCTCGCGCAATTGGTGCGCGCGGTGGCGCCGCTCGGCATCGACTTCATCGGTCTGAACCCGCTGCACCAGATCGAGAACACGGCGCTGCGCAACAGCCCGTACTTCCCGCTGTCGCGCCGCTGGCGCAACCCGCTGTACATCGATCTGAACGCCGTTCCCGAGCTCGCGGACGTCGGCCGACTGAAGAGCATCGACACGCGCGTGCGAGTGCGGCCGCACGTCGATTACGACACGGTCTACGCGTTCAAGCTCAAGCGACTGCGCGTCGCGCATCGGTTCTTCGTCAGGGACCATTTCGAGCCGCGCACGCCACGCGGCAAGGACTACGCCGCGTTCATCGAGCGCTCGGGCGACGAGCTCTTGCGCCACGTCATGACGCTCGTGGCCGGCGGCGACGATCGCCACGCTGCGCTGCCGCCACGCACGCGGGACGCATTCGAACGCTTCGTCGAAC
>JAEUIB010000690.1 GCA_016795255.1 Planctomycetota bacterium | reverse complement strand
CGCGCGCATCGTCGACGACATGTGCATGCAGCTCGTGAAGTACCCGGCGCAGTACGACGTGCTGGTGCTGCCGAACCTCTACGGCGACATCATCTCGGACCTGGCCGCGGGCATGATCGGCGGCCTCGGCGTCGCGCCGGGCTCGAACGTCGGCGAGAAGGGCGCCGTGTTCGAAGCGACGCACGGCACCGCTCCGGACATCGCGGGTCTGAACAAGGCGAACCCGGTCGCGCTGATCCTGTCGGGCGTGATGATGCTGCATCACCTCGGCGAGCACGATGCGGCGCGACGCGTGCATGCGGCGGTGCTGTCGGTGCTCGACGAAGGGGTCCACGTCACCGCCGACCTGCGCGACGATCCGAAGGCGCAGGCGTCGGTCGGCACGCGCGAGATGGGGCAGGCGATCATCGATCGAATGGGCCACGCATGAAGCTGCAGCCTTGGGGCGTCCGGATGACGCGCATCTGCGCGACGCTCGGTCCCGCGAGTTCGTCGTCGGCCGCTCTGACGGCGTTGGTGCGGGCGGGCATGGACCTCGCCCGGTTGAACTTCTCGCACGGCCGGCCCGAAGAGCACGCCCGCGTCGTCCGCCGCCTGCGGGCCGTCGCGCGCAAGGCCGGCCGGCCGATCGGCGTCATGCAGGACTTGCAAGGTCCACGCATCCGACTCGGCGAGATCAAGGACGGTGCGGTCGTGCTGCAGCCGCGCAGCTCGGTGCGGATCGTCTGCGGTCCGGCTGGCCGACGTCTGGTGGGGGACGAGCACGCGCTGTCACTCAGCTACGCGGGGCTGCCGAGGGACGTGCGCCGTGGCGAACGCCTGCTGTTGAAGGACGGCAGCGTGCTGCTGCGCGTGGACTCCGTTCGCGGCGACGTGCTGCAGACGACAGTCGAGCGCGGCGGACGCGTGACGACGCACGCGGGCTTGAACGCGCCCGATTCGCGGCTGCGCGTGCCCGCGCTGACGGCGCGCGACCTCGCGCACCTCGACGCCGGCGTGGCGATGGGGGTCGACGCGGTCGCGCTGTCGTTCGTCCGCGACGCGCGCGACGTCCACCGCGCGCGCGAGTACCTGCGAGCTCGCGGCTCCGACGCGCTCGTCATCGCGAAGATCGAACGCGCCGAAGCCCTGCTGAACCTCGACGAGATCCTCGTCGCCGCCGACGGCGTGATCGTCGCGCGCGGTGATCTCGGCGTCGAATGTCCGGTCGAGACCGTGCCGCTGCTGCAGAAGGACATCATCCGTCGCTCGATGGAGCGCGGCACGTTCGTGATCACGGCGACGCAGATGCTCGAGTCGATGACGTCCAGCGAGACGCCGACGCGCGCCGAAGTGTCGGACGTCGCGAACGCGATCCTCGACGGCACCGACGCGGTGATGCTGTCCGGCGAGACGGCGGTCGGCAAACACCCGGCCGCCGCGGTGGCGACGATGGACCGCATCGCGCGCGCGGTCGAGGGGCACGTCCACCTCGACGGCTTGCGTGTCCCGCGCGCATCGCTGTCGCCGTCGGACTTCGTGTCCGCGGTCGCGCGCTCGGGCGTCGAGCTCGCCGAGCTCGCCGGAGCCCGGGCGCTGATCCCGTTCACGGCGACGGGTCGCACCGCGGCGCTGCTGTCGGCGGTCCGGCCGTCGATCCCGATGTTCGCGTTGACGTATCACGATGCGGTGTGTCGGCGCCTGAACTTCTATCGCGGCGTCTTCGCGCAGCGGATCCCGATGAGTTCGACGCTGGATCGCCTGTTCGTGAAGGGCGTCGAGCACTTGCGCAAGGGCGGCTTCGTCCACCGCGGCGACGTCGTCGTGCTGATCGGCGGCTCGAAGCTCGCGCACGCGAGCGCGAACACGATGAAGGTGCAGCGCATCGGCGTGAACGACCAACCCGACGCGAGTTCGTGACTGCGGCGCACCAACGCGCCGGGCGCGATGGTTCAGGCGCGGAAGTACTTGGCGAGCGTCAGGCCCTGGCGCGCGTAGTTCGACGAGCTGCCGGGCCCGCCGTACCAGCGTTCGCAGCGCATCAGCGTGCGGTGGAACTCGAGGCGGAACAGCACTTGGCCGTCGTCGATCAGGAACGGCACGTCGTGCGGACGCACTTCGAGCACGGCCGGCGTCCCGCGCAGTTCGCCGCTTCCGCCGTGACCGAACCCGGCGTCGAAGAAGCCGGCGTAGTTCGTCCGCAGTTCGCCGATGCCGACGTCGTACGCGTGCATCTCGGCGGCGAGGTGCAGCGGCACGCGGACGCGCTCGCGCGATTGGAAGATGTAGAACTCCTCCGGCTCGAGCAGCAGTCGCCGCGTCGGCGTCGCCTCGATCGGCTCGAAGAACGCGAGCGGGTCGTGCGTGCCGATCGACGCGAGATCGACGACGCCCGTGTACCCCTTCGCGCGGTAGCCGACGATCGCCGAGCCCGGATCCGGCACCAGACTCACCGCGAGGTGGAAGCCGCCGTCGATGCGCAACCGTGACGGCTCGATCGCGTCACCGTTCGCCGCGGTGACGAGCGGACTCGCGCCGTGCTCGGCCGTGGTGTCCGCGTCGTCGAGACGCGTGCGGCCGCGCAACAGTCGGATCTGATTCAGTCGCAGACCCGTCTGCACGCGGACCGGGAACGAGCGCGGCATGATCTCGAGGAACAGCCGGCCGTGGTACCCCGCGCGGACGTCGTCGAAGCGCTCGTGCGCGTCGGTGATCACGCGCGTGAACAGGTCGATGCGACCGGTCGACGATTTCGGGTTGCAGCGGCCGGACACGTCGTGCGGCAGCGCGAGCGTCTCGAGCAGCGGCACGAGGTAGATGCATCCGCGCTCGAGCACGGCTCCGTGCTCGAGGTCGAGCGTGTGGAGGCTGAGGTCGCGCAGGCGTTCGGCGACCGGCTCGGTGCGCGGCAGGAAGCCGGCGCGGATCCGGTACGCGACCGGACCGAGTCGTAGGTCCAGCGAGGTCGGCTGGACCTGGTCGGGCGCGAACGGCACCGCGGGCTGGATGGCCCCGTCGGCGGCGAGCGCCTCCAATTCGTGGTGCGTGAGGATTCCGACCCGGCGCTTCGTCACGGGCGGGGAGTCTACGGTGCGCCCCGCCGAATCGAAGACTCCGGATGCGCGGCCGGCGAGTTTCGGTTTGACCGGGTTTTGCGGCCGCCGTACCTTCTCACGCTTTCCGAGCCCGACCGCGAAATGGCTCGCGGTGCGCACGGCTCACGGGCCGCGACCTCATGAAGATCCACGAATACCAGGCGAAGGAACTGCTCCGCGCCTACGACGTTCCGGTGCCGCGCGGCCAAGTGGCGTACACGCCCGAGGAAGCCAAGTCGGCGTACGAGCAACTCGGTTCCGCGCTCGCCGTCGTCAAGGCGCAGATCCACGCCGGCGGCCGCGGCAAGGGCGGCGGCGTCAAGCTCGTGCGCTCGGGCGAAGAGGCGCACGACGCCGCGAAGGCGATCCTGTCGAAGCCGCTGATCACGCATCAGACCGGTCCGCAGGGTCAGCCGGTCCGCGTGCTGCTGATCGAAGAAGGATCGGCGATCGCGAAGGAGCTGTACGTCGGCCTCGCGGTCGACCGTGCGCTCGGCTGCCCGGTGATGATGGCGTCGTCCGAAGGCGGCATGGACGTCGAAGAGGTCGCCGCGACGCACCCCGAGAAGATCCTCAAGGAACCGGTCGACCCGAGCCTCGGCCTTTCGGCGTACCAAGCGCGCCGGCTCGCGTTCGGCATCGGTGTGCCGGCCGCGTCGCTCGGCCAGGCCGTCAAGATCATGCAGGCGCTCGCGCGCCTGTTCATCGACAAGGACTGCTCGATCGCCGAGATCAACCCGCTGATCCTGACGAAGGACGGCAAGGTCATGGCGCTCGACGCGAAGATGAACTTCGACGACAACGCGCTCTACCGGCATCCGCATTTGGCCGGCTACCGCGACCTCGGCGAAGAGGATCCGCGCGAGGTCGAGGCCTCGAAGTTCGGCCTGAACTACATCGCGCTCGAAGGCAACATCGGCTGCATGGTCAACGGCGCCGGCCTCGCCATGGGCACGATGGACATCGTCCAACTGCACGGCGGCAGCCCGGCGAACTTCCTCGACGTCGGCGGCGGCGCGCGCGCCGACCAAGTCCGCGAGGCGTTCCGGATCATCCTGCAGGACAAGAACGTCCAGGCGATCCTCGTCAACATCTTCGGCGGCATCATGAAGTGCGACGTGATCGCGGCCGGCATCATCGAAGCCGCGAAGAGCACGAAGCTCGACGTGCCGGTCGTGGTGCGCCTCGAGGGCACGAACGTAAAGCTCGGCCGCGAGATGCTGGCGCAGAGCGGCCTCGCGTTGATCCCGGCCGACGGGCTCGAGGACGCCGCGAAGAAGGTCGTCGCGGCGGCGAAGTCCGCGAAGCCGCGCGCGTGATGCGCATGCGAATCGAAACCGACGGAGTCCTGATCCCGTGAGCATCCTCGTCGACAACAACACGCGCGTCATCTGCCAGGGCATCACCGGGTCGGCCGGCGCCTTCCACACCAAGCAGATGCTCGAGTACGGCACCAAGATGGTCGGCGGTGTGACGCCCGGCAAGGGCGGCACCACGCAGGACGGCGTGCCGGTGTTCGACACCGTCGCCGAAGCGGTCGCCAAGACCGGCGCGAACGCGTCGGTGATCTACGTGCCGCCGCCCTTCGCGGCCGACGCGATCCTCGAAGCCGCCGACGCCGGCATCCCGCTGGTCGTCACGATCACCGAGGGCATCCCGGTCATCGACATGATGCGCGTGCGGCGCTTCCTGACGCGCGAGCGGCCGACGACGCGCCTCATCGGTCCGAACTGCCCGGGCGTCATCACGCCGGGTCAATGCAAGATCGGCATCATGCCGGGCTACATCCACAAGCCCGGTCGCGTCGGCGTCGTGTCGCGCTCCGGCACGCTGACGTACGAAGCGGTCTGGCAACTGACGTCGCTCGGCCTCGGTCAATCGAGTTGCGTCGGCATCGGCGGCGACCCGATCAACGGCACGAACTTCATCGACTGCCTGCGGATGTTCCAGGCCGACTCCGAGACCGCCGGGATCATCATGATCGGCGAGATCGGCGGCAACGCCGAAGAGCAGGCCGCGGACTTCATCAAGGCTCACGTGACGAAGCCGGTGGTCGCGTTCATCGCCGGCCGCACGGCGCCGCCCGGCAAGCGCATGGGCCACGCCGGCGCGATCATCTCGGGCGGTGCGGGGACGGCGGGCGAGAAGCTCGCCGCACTGCAACGCGCCGGAGTCGCGATCGTCGACACGCCGGGCCATCTCGGCTCGCGCATGGCGGAAGTGCTGAAGGAACGCGGCATCCAGTGACGCCGCCGCGGGAGCGCGCGATGGCCGACGC
>JAEUIB010000686.1 GCA_016795255.1 Planctomycetota bacterium | reverse complement strand
CGGTCATCTCGTCGATGAACAACAGCGCGCCCTGCTTCGCCTCCGGCGACACGGGGAAGCCCGCCTGCTGGGCTTCGGCCAACGTCAGCACCATGAACCCGGTCATCGACACGTCGTTCTGACCGTCGGGCGGATACGCGTAGCGCCACGCCTTGTACGGATTGCGCGCCGACTCGATGAATCGGAGTCCGGCCGCGGCGGCGTCGCGGAGCTTCGCGTCCTTCGTCGCGGCGAATCCGCGCACGACGGCGCGCGTCGCGAGCGCGTGGTCGTAGAGGAACGCTTGGTGCGAGTTGGCCTCGCCGAAGCAGCCGAGCTTCGGGTCCTGGATCTTCAGCAGGAACGCGAGTGCGCTCTTCACGGCGGTCGCGTACTCGCCGCGGTCGGGCTGCTGGCCGGCTTCTTGCAGCGCGAGCACCGCGAGCCCGGTGACGCCGACGTCGTGGACTCGCGCCGGCGGCGTGTCCGACGGCAAGTCCGTGCCGCTCGCGAACTCGGCGCTCGACCACGAGCCGTCGGGTTGCTGGTGCGTCACCAGCCAGTGCAACGCCTTGTCGGCCGCCTCGGTCGCCGCGTGCTCGGAGACCTCCGCCGCCGCTTCGTCGGTTCGCAGTGCCTTGGCCCCTCCGCAGCCCCAGGCTACGGCGCAACTCACCACGATCAGCGCACCCGCGTGTCTCGTCGCGATCATCCTCGACCCTCCGATTTGAAGCCCGGCTCTCGTACGGAAGCTCTTTGCAACGGACGACTCGGCGGCCGGTTCAACCCCGTGGATCGGCCTGTGGACCGAACAATGCGGTCGCCCACCGGACGAATCGGCCCTTGGCCTCCCGATAGCAGGCGCGCAGACCGGGGTCGGGCGGCTCCACGTCACCCTCGGTCCGAACGTACGGCGCGGCCACGGCATCGATCGAGGCCGCATCCCCCGGGCCCGGCGCCACGTCCACAGCGCCTGGATCGCGCCGCCGAGGGCAGCGGACTCCGACTCGGCCAACCGAACGACCGGAGCCTCGAGTGCGGCCGCGAGGATCGATCGCCACAGCGGGTTCGCCGCCGCCCCGCCGACGAGCCGCACGGCGTCGACCCGGACCCCGAGATCGCGCATCCGATCGACTCCGAGCGCGAGGTTCAGACTGGTCCCTTCGAGCGCGAGCCGGAACAGCTCGGCCGCCCGCAGCGTGCCCGGCCGGATGCCGATCAGCGCCCCCGTCGCCTCCGGCAGGTCCGGGACGCGCTCGCCGTTCAGGTACGGCAGCAGCAGAGCGCCGCCGACGCCGGGCTCGACCGCGGCGGCGGCGCGCGTCAGTCGCTCGAGATCGCCGCCGAACTCGGCCGCCGACAGCGCGCGGATCTCTTCGCTGACGCCGGTCAGGTTCATCACGCACAACAGCGGCAGCCACGCGCCCGCGGAATCACAGAACGGCGCGATCAGTCCGCGCGGATCGATCAGCGGCTTCTCGGTCCGCGTGAACGCGGTCCCCGACGTGCCGAGGCTGACGACGACGACGCCGGCCCGCGTCGCGCCCGCGCCGATCGCCGACATCATGTTGTCGCCGCCGCCGGTCGCGACCAGCGTCGACTCGGACAGCCCGAACACGTCGCGGCCGGCGAACGCGACGGTCCCGACCGTTTCGCCCGGTCCGATCAACGGCGGCAGCTTCGCGCTCAGTCCGGCGTCGATCGCGGCCATCGCGCGCTCGTCGAACGCTCGGCGCGCAGCGTCGAAGAACCCGGTGCCCGACGCGTCGCCGGCTTCCATCACGGCGCGGCCGGTGAGCACGTAGTTCACGTAGTCGTGCGGCAGCAGCACGGTCGCGAGACGCGCGAACCGCTCGGGCTCGTGGCGCTTCATCCACAGGATCTTCGACGCCGTGTATCCGGTCGGCACCGCGTGCCCGACGCGTTCCGACAGTTCGCGCGCTTCGGCAGCCGTCGCCGTGTCGCACCACAATTTCGCCGGTCGCAGGATCGCGCCGTCGCGATCGAGCGCGACGAACCCGTGCTGCTGACCCGAGACTCCGATCGCCCGGATCGCCTTGCGGTCGACGCCGCCGGCTTCGAGGCGATCGAGCACGTCGCCGATCGCGGTCAGCCACGTCGTCGGATGTTGTTCGGCGTGGCCGGCGGGCAGACCTTCGATCAGCCCGTACGACGACGAGGCCCGAGCGACGATGCGCTCACGGTCGGCGTCGAGCACGAGCGCCTTCGTGCCCTGCGTACCGACGTCGAGTCCGAGGAACAGCGCGCTCGCGGAACCCATCGGAGCCCCCTATCCGCGCACGCCGAGCAGGTGCTCCATCATCAGTTGGTCGAGCCGTTCGTACCGCAGACCGCGCGCCGCGGTCGCGTCGGGATCGATCGCGAGCTGACGGAGCTTCGTCGCCTTGTCCCGCGTGTACCCCGACAGCAGCGGATCGATCGCCGGGTCCTTCGTCGGCGCGATCAGCTCGCGCACGCTCGGATCGGCGTCGAACGCTTGGGCGCGGACCTTCAGGATCTTGTACGTGCGCATGCAGCCGCGCGCGAAGTCCCACACGCCGTCCTCGTCCTCGGTCCGATACGCGTGCGCGTCGAAGTGGCGCGGCCCCGCGTAGCGCGGACCGCCCGTCGTGCCTTCGAGCAGGCGCACGAGCAGGAACGCCTGCTTCACGTCTTCCGAACCGAAGCGCAGGTCCTGGTCGTAGCGGCCGATCTTCTGCGCGTTGAGGTCGATGTGGAACAGCTTGCCGGCCTCCATCGCCTGCGCGACGGCGTGCTGGAACGGCAATCCCGCCATGTTTTCGTGCGCCACTTCGGGATTCACGCCGACCATGTCCTTGTGGTGCAGCGTCTCGATGAAGTGCAGCATGTGCCCGGTGGTCGGGAAGTAGATGTCGCCGCGCGGCTCGTTCGGCTTCGCCTCGAGCGCGAACTTCAGGTCGTAGTTCTGGTCGCGGACGTAGCCACAGAGGAAGTCGAGCGCGTCGCGCATGCGCTGGATCGCGACGCGCGGATCGCGGCACGCGTCGGCTTCGGCGCCTTCGCGCCCGCCCCAGAACACGTAGATCTTCGCGCCGAGCTCGACACCGAGGTCGATCGCATCCATCGTCTTCTTCAGCGCGAACGCGCGGACCTTCGGGTCGTTCGACGAGAACGCACCGTCCTTGAAGATCGGATGGCCGAACAGGTTCGTCGTCGCCATCGGCACGCACATGCCGTGGTCCGACAGCGCGGCCTTGAAGTCGCGGACGATCGCGTCGCGCGTCGCGGCCGAGGAGCCGAACGGCACCAGGTCGTTGTCGTGGAGGTTGACGCCCCACGCGCCGCACTCGGCGAGCTTCTTCACGACGTACGGCGGGGCGAGCGGCTTGCGCACGGCATCGCCGAACGGGTCGCGCCCGGTGTTGCCGACGGTCCACAGGCCGAAGGTGAACCGGTCGTCCTTCGTCGGATTGAACGCGTCCATGCTCGGGATCTCCGTGGTGTTCGCGCAGGACGGTAGCGCGCGCGACGACCGTGAGGAAGCCGGTGCGGGGCGACTCGATTCCGTCGAGCGACGGTGCGCGACCGGCTCGTAGTCTCTCGGGCCATGCGAACCCCGATCGGGAGACCGTCGTCGATGGCGCGTCGCAGGTCGTTCGAGTCCGTGGCGGTCGTCGCGTTGCTCTGGGGCTGTGCGGCGCCGCCGGACCCAGCCCCCGCTCCGGCGCCGACGATCGACCTCGCCCGGTTCCCGCCGGGAGCGGAGATCGCGCAACTGGCGGTCGGATCCACGGACTCCTCGGGACCGGCCGGAGCTCCGGTCGGCGTGTTCGTGCCCGGCGACCCGAATGCGCCGGTCGTGCTCCAGTTCGTCGAGAACGGCGAGTTCTTGGCGTTCGGCGCCGCCAGCCTGCCGGGGTATCCGCTGCTGTGGCACTTGCGCGACCTCGGCATGAGCGTGCTCGCGATCGACGTCCGCGAGGATCACCTCGCGGGAGACGCGCAGGCCGCGTACGCGGAGGCGCTGCGTCGCGCCGGCAGCGAAGCGAATCTCGTGTTGCGCGGCGCGTCACTTGGAACGCTGCCGATCGCGGAATTGCTGGCGGCCGGACGCACACCGGCCGCGGTCGTCCTCGGCTCACCGGTGCCGGGAGACGCCGTCGCGCAGCGTCTCGCCGAACGGAGCGACGAGGCGTTCGTCGCGATGCGCTCGGCGCTGCGCGGATACGCCGGTGACGCCGATCTGGCCGACGCGCTGCGGGCGTTCCGCGGTCGCAAGCTCGCGTATCTGTCGGGCGCGGACGAACTGATGGACGCCGACGAGCGCGCCGCGCTCGCCGACGCGGTCCAGCAGCGCGGCGGACGCACGGTGCTAGACGTCCAAGTCGGACACGTCGAGATCGCGATGCGCTTGCACTCGCTGCTCGGCGCGGAGCACACGCTGTACGCGCTGGCGTTCCCGGGGCGCGTGTTGCTCGCCGGCGACCTGTTCCAGCGCCGCGTGATCGACTCGCCCGCGCTCGCGCAACCGCTGGCGGACGCGCTGGCGAAGTCGGACGCGTTCGAGGAAGGCCTCGTGATGCGTTGGATCCGGCGACTGCCGCCGTCGCTGCCGGACACGATGCCGGAGGACGCGATGCGCGCGTGGCTCGATCTCGGCGATCCGCTCGGGCGGCTCGATGCGCGCGAGCTGGACTGGATGGCCGACGTCGTCGCGCAGGTCCGCAGCGCATCGGCCGCGGCGGCCAGCGATCCGAGTCGACCCGCGAAGCCGTTGCCGGAGGCTCTGTTCCACCACATCGCGAAGCACGAACTCGATCGGAGATCCCGGTACACGATCCGTCACGCGTGGAGCCAGGAGCCGATCGCCGAGGTCGCCTGCGATCTCGTCGACGGCCCTCAGCCGTGGGGTGCGCCGGCGCGGTTGAATCTCGATGCCGTCAACGCGCGACGCCAATTGACGCGACTGGCGTTGAAGGCGGCCGGGATCCCGGACCGCGTCGGCTTCGACGAGTACGCGACGCCGCACCTCGAGGTCTTCGACGCCGGTCGCTGGCGCCGACTCGAACCGTGACGGGGCCAGCCCCCGAAGGGGTCTGTCCCCGGCTTCGCCAACGCCGCTCGTGGCCGTGCGTAGTGGACCCATGCGAACTGCCACCCGATGGATGTCGACCTGGGTCCTCGTCGCGCTCGCGCCTTCGTTCGCGTGGAGCGGCGACTCGCCCGACGCGTTGCGGGACGCTCTCACGAAACGGCTCCAGGCGCTGCGCGACGAAGCCGGATGCCCCGGCATCAGCGCGGGCATCACGCTCGACGACGGCACGACGATCGCGATCGCGGCTGGCGTCGCGGACGAAGCCGACGACTCGGCGCTGACGCCCGAACATCGGATGCTCGCCGGCAGCACCGGCAAACTGCTGTTCGCCGCGCTGGCGCTGAAGTCGGTCGAGGCCGGGCGCCTCGACCTCGATCGACGTGTCACGTCCTACCTCGACGCATCGCCGTGGTTCGAGCGCTTGCCGAACCACGCCGACATCACGGTGCGCCAATTGATGAACCACACGAGCGGACTCGTGCGCTACGAGCTCCATCCGGGCTTCCTCGCGGAATTGAAGCAGGACCCGCTGCGCGAGTTCACGATCGCCGAGCGCGTCGAGTGCTTGTTCGACTCGCCCGCTCCGTTCGAGGCCGGAGAGCGCTTCGAGTACTCGGACACGAACTACGTCGTGCTCGGCGCGGTCCTCGAGCGCGTGCTCGAGCAAGACGCGTACACCGCGATCGACGCGCAGGTGTTGCGACCGCTGGCATTGACCGGCATCGTTCCGGCGCGCGGCATCGTCATCGAACGCTTGGCGCAGGGCCACCCCGCGCAGGACGACCCGTTCACCGGCGGAGCAGGGCTGATCGAGAACGGCTCGCTGACGCTGAATCCTCAATTCGAATGGGCCGGCGGCGGCTTCGCGACGACGGCCGGCGACCTCGCGCGGTTGGTCCGGCATCAGTTCGGCGCGGGGGGAATCCCGCCGACGCTGCGGGCCGAGGTCGTCGACGGCGTCGACGCGCCGCAGCTCGGACCGCAGACGCGCTACGGGCTGTGCTGCATCGTCAAGTCGGGCCCGCTCGGGAAGACGCTCGGTCATTCCGGCTTCTTCCCCGGCTACGTCAGCGACGCGCGGTGGTTCGAGGACTCCGCGATCGCCGTCGCGGTCCAGGTGAACACCAGCGACTTCGCGCGGCTCGGCAAGGGCACCGGTTGGATGGTGCACGAGCTGGTCCGCGTCGTCCTGGAGTCGAAGACGCCGCCGAAATGACGCGACCCTGCGGCGAAGAGTTCGCCGCAGGGTCGTCGGTCGATTGCTTTCCGCGCCAGGCGCGGGTTCGAATCACTTCGCCTTGGCCTTCGCGGCCTCGTCGAGCCGCGCGAGCACGCCGGCCGGATCCTTCATCACCTTGCCGACGCAGTGATCGCAGCACAGGCGGACCAGGCGATTCGCGACCACGACGTCGACCGGCTCGCCCATCTCGCTGAGCGAGTCCCCGGCGATCACGCAGACGTCGAGCGGGTAGTTCGCCGTCTGCTTCTCCTTGATCGCGGCGTCGAGCTTCGCGAACGCCTTCGTCGGATCGGCGGTGACCTTGCGGACGCAGCTCTTGCAGCAGACCTTCACGAGTCGATTGCCGACGACGACGTTCACCGGCTCGCCCATCTCGGTCAGCGCTTCGCCGGAAACGACGCAGGTGTCGAGCGGATACGACTCGCTCTGCTGCTTGACGATCAGTTCGTCGACCTTCGCGAAGCCCTTCGCCGTGTCCTTCTCGAACGCGCCGGCGCACTTCTCGCAGCAGAAGCGGACCTGGCGACCGTCGAACACCTTGGCGACCGCGCCATCGCCGAGCTTTTCACCGGACATCGGGCAGACGTCGAGCGCGTAGACGGTGTTCAACGTCAGCTCGGCGGGCTTCGCCTCGGCGGCGGCCGGCTTCTCTTCGGCGGCCGGCGCGAGCTTCGCGACCAGCGCGCGCTTGTCGTCGTCCTTCATCGCGTCGAACTTCGCGACGCACTTCTTGCAGCAGAAGCCGTACGCCTTGCCGTCGAACGACGCGGTCGGAGCGTCGTCCGCCAGCGTCGCGCCGGAGATCGGGCACGCGGTGTTCTGGCGCGCCGCGGCGTCTTCGCTCGCGAACGCGGTCCACGCGAACGCGGACACGACGACGGCGAACGCAGCGGTGACGAGACGGGTGAGCGGATGTGAGGATTTCATCGTCGACTCCAAGAGCTTCGAAGAGGGTGCCGACGAGGTTGTACGCCGGGTGCGGCGCGCGGGTCCAGCTTGGTTCGACGTCTCGTTCGCACGGCTCGGGTCCTGGATTTCGACTCGATCGCAAGCGACGGCTGCCAATCAGGTTCGGCGAACTGCGCATCGCGCGTCGCTCGGCCGCGACACGGCGTCGCGGGCGGCTCGTCGGTCGATCAGCCCGCGGCGACGACGAACGGGGTGCCGTCGTCGCGCAGGCGGACTTCGATGCGCGTGCCGAAGGTCCGTTCGAGCAGCGGTGCGGTCAGCACGTCGCGCGGCGCCCCGTCCGCGCGGATCGTGCCTTCGGCGAGCAGCACGACGCGATCGCAATGACGCGCCGCGAGGTTCAAGTCGTGCGTGACCAGCATCACGGCGAGCCCGCGCTCGTCGCGCAGGCGGCGGAACAACTGGAACATCGACACCGCGTGGCGCAGGTCGAGGTGCGCGGTCGGCTCGTCGGCGAGCACGATCCGCGTGTTCTGCGCCAACGCGCGCGCGACGACGACGCGCTGACGTTCGCCGCCGGACAGCTCCGACAGGTCGCGATCCTCGAGGTGCGTCGCGTCGACCGCGGCCAGCGCGTCCCGCGCGCGCGCGACGTCGTCGTCGCCTTCGAACGCGAACGAGCCGAGCCACGGCGCGCGTCCCATCAACACGGTCTCGAGCACCGTGTAGGGGAAGATCGGCACGCCCTCCTGCGGCACGACGGCGATCTGCCGCGCGAGGTCGCGGCGCGCGATCGTCCCGACGTCGATGCCGTGGACGCGCACGACGCCGGCGCGCGGAGTCACGACGCGCGTCGCGCCGCGCACCAGCGTCGTCTTGCCCGACCCGTTCGGGCCGAGCACGCCGACGAACTCGCCCTCGCGCACGACGAGGTGGACATCGCACAGCACGTCGCGCTCGCGATACGCGAACGCGGCGCCGGAGAACTCGATCGCGTGCGCCGAGCCGGTCATGCGTCCGTCCGTTCGGTCGTGCGATCGCGTTGACGGATCAGCAGCACGTAGAACGCCGGCGCGCCGATCACCGCGGTCAGCACGCCGACCGGCAATTCGTGCGGAGCGAACGCCGCACGCGCGGCCGTGTCGGCCAGCACGAGGAACGCCGCGCCGGCGAGGAACGACGCCGGCAGCAGGATGCGATGGTCCGGGCCGGTGAAGAAGCGCACGGCGTGGGGCACGAACAGACCGACGAATGCGATCGGTCCCGACACCGCGACCGCCGCACCGACCATCAGCGATGCGGCGAGGAACGCGTGCCGCCGCGCGCGCGTGACGTCGACGCCGAGGTTCGTCGCGGTCTCGTCGCCGACCGACAGCAGGTTCAGATCGTTCGCGTGCATCATCACCAAAGCGACGCCGACGGCCATCAGCACCGCGGTCACCGGCAGCGGCACCGCCGAGCTCTGGATCGACCCGAGCGTCCAATGGACGATCCGCGCGGTCTGCGTCGGATCGGCGACGTACTGCAGCACCGCCATCGCGGCGAGGAAGAACGAGTTCGCGACGACGCCCGCGAGCAGCAGGTCGTGCGCCAACAAATGTCCGCGGCGCGACGCGCCGAGGTGGATGATCCCGATCGCCAGCAAGCAGCCGGCGAACGCGAACAGCGGGATCGACGGCACGCCGGGCATCAGCGGCGGCACGCCGAGCAGGATCGCGATGACGGCGCCGAGCGAGCCACCGCCCGACACACCGAGCACGAACGGCGACGCGAGCGGGTTGCGCAGAACGGCTTGGAACGTCGCGCCGCAGATCGACAACGCGCCGCCGACCAGTGCGGCGACGAGAGCTCGCGGCAACCGCAGCTCGAGCACGATCCGCGAGTCCGCCGACCAACCGCCGGCCGGGCCGCTCGCCGCCGCCGCGAGCAGCGCCGCCGCGAGCACGACGACGAGGCCGCCGAGCACCGCGATCAATCGAGCTGGCGTCGCGCGTCGCGTCATCGTGCGCCGTCCGCGGTCGCCGGGGCTCGGATCGATTCGGACAACACGTCGATCGCGTGGCGCAGATCCGGCCCGGGCCGCACGACGACGTCGTCGGTCAGCCGGACCACGCGGCCGTTCGCGACCGCGGGCACCATCGCGAACGTGCTCCAGAACGCCTTCAGCTCGTCCGCCTCGCCGAGTCCGCTCGCGCCCGCATCGGGTGCGGCGTCGACGATCGCGTCGGGCGAGAGGCCGACCAGCGCTTCCGCCGACAGGCTCGGCCACGGGGAATCGAGGCTCGCCGCCGCGTTCTCGTAACCGAGGATCTCGAGCAGTTCGTGGACGTACGACCCGCGACCGGCGACGAAGAACGGCGAGCGCTGCACGACGACGAGCACGCGTTCGCGCGCATGGGACCGGCTGGTCGCCTGCGCCTCCGCGATCACGGCCTTCAGCTCGCTCGTCAAGCGCGCCGCCGCGTCCTCGCGCCCCACCATCGCGCCGACGACGCCGACGGCTTCGGTCCACTGCGCGAGCGTGTCGGTGCGGACGAGGCGGACCGGCACGCGCGCTGCGATCGGGCCGAGCATCTCGACGATCGCTTCGGCGTTCGTCAGCACGAAGTCCGGTTGCAGTCCGACGATGGTCTCGAGTTGGACCGACTTCGCGTCGCCGACGATGCGGACGGCGTTCGCCGCGGCCGGCCGATCGCAGAAGCGCGTGCGGCCGACGACCTGATCACCGGCGCCGAGCGCGAACAACAGCTCGGTGTGCGACGGCGCCAGCGAGACGACGCGCGGCCCGCTGCCCGCGGGCGTGACGGGCGTCGGCGCGTCCCCGCAGCCGGAGCCCAGTGCCCCCAATGCCCCTAGCGCACCCAATGCCCACAGAGCCAGTGGCGCCCACAGCATGGAACGACGCTGCATCACGCACGAACCCATCCACGCGAGCCGCCCGATCGAGCCGCGCGGAATAACAGAATCCGGGACCTCGATCCAGTTCCGCGCAGGTTCGGCATCACGACGCCGCCAACCGCGCGAACAACGCCTGGACGTCCACGTGGGCCGCGACGTGGTCGGCGAAACGGTCGATCTCGCCCGTCAATCGGCGTGAAACGGCGACCGACCCGTCGAGCGACGATGCCGGCAGGCCCTTCGCGGCACGCAACGTCGCGAGGAACGCGTGACGGAACGCCGCGTCGTCGAACACCCCGTGCAGATACGTGCCCCACACGCGATCCGCGGCGTCGCAGGCACCGTCGGCGATCGGCGCTCCGTCCACCCCGGCGCGCAGTTCGAACGCCGCGGCGTCGCGGCCTCGCGCGCTGACGCCGCAGTGGATCTCGTA
>JAEUIB010000682.1 GCA_016795255.1 Planctomycetota bacterium | reverse complement strand
GCACCACCGTCGCGCTGCTGCGCTACGCCGACGCGCAGAAGGCCGTCGATCGCGCGCTGTCGTCGATCCGGACGGCGGGCGCGGCGGCGCAGGCGCTTCTCGTCCAGGCACTCGACGCGGACACGGCGACGAAGACGTTCGACCGCATCCGCGAATGGACGGCGCGCGGCGCGCTCGACGGCGCACCGAAGCCGGTCGTCGCGAAGCTCGCCACGCTGCCGATGCGGGCCGGCAAGTCGACGCTCGGCGGATTGGTCGAAGCCGGCCTCGCCGCGTGCGCGGGCACCGGGGCGCCGTGTTCGCTACAGGTCGAGCCCGCGCTCGGTCTGATCCGCTTCGTGTTCGCGGGCGAGCCGGCGCGCCCGACGTTCGACGCGCTGTCGGCGCTGACGCACCGTGAGCCCGAGCGCGTGCGCTTCACGCTCGAGAGCGGCCCGGCGCCGATCCGCGCGATGTTCGCGCGGCATCTCGGCCGGCCGGCGTCGTTCGACTTGCAACGCCGCCTCAAACGAGCGACCGACCCGGCCGGCATCCTGATGCCGGGCCGCGTCGAAGGAGACGACGCATGAGCGCGACACCGGGGAACGGGATCTCGTCGCGCGAGGACCTGCTGCAGATGGAGCGCTCGCTCGACTGCGTGCATTGCGGACTGTGCCTGCCGTCGTGCCCGACGTACGAGCTGTTCGGTCGCGAGTCGGCCGGTCCGCGCGGTCGCGTCTATCTGATGCGTGGCCTCGCCGAGGGCTCGATCGCGCCCGAGGCCGACGTCGTCCGCGACCTCGACCAATGCCTCGTCTGCCGCGCCTGCGAACCGGTGTGTCCGTCCGGCGTCGAGTACGGCGCGATGATGGAGTTCACGCGGTCGAACGTGCTCGAGCCCGCGCGCAAGAAGACGCTGAAGCAGCGCGTGAAGCGCTGGTTCCTGCGTTCGGTGCTGCCGCATCCCGCGAAGCTGCGGCGCGTCGCCGATCTGCTCGGCATGTACCACGGCTCGGGCCTGCGCGGACTCCTGCGGCGCTACGGCGTCGTGCGCTTCATGTCGGAAGAGCTCGATCTGCGCGACCAACTGCTGCCGCCGTTGCCGCCGCAGCGCGAGCGCAAGCCGCTGCCGCGGTCGACGCCGGCGAAGGGTGCGCGCCGCGGCCGCGTCGCGTTCCTCGAAGGCTGCGTGATGCCGATCCTGCTCGGATCGATCAATCGCGCGACGGTGCGCGTGTTGTCGAACCAAGGTTTCGACGTCGACGTCATCGAGCCGCGCGGGTGCTGCGGCGCGCTGCAAGCCCACTTCGGACAGATCGATCTCGCGCGCAGCGGCGCGCTGAAGCTCGTGCGCGCCTGCGCCGATCTCGGCGACGTCGACGCGATCGTCGTCAACTCGGCCGGCTGTGGCGCGGCGATGAAGGAATACGGCCGGCTGCTCGACGACCAGAGCGGACTGTCGGCGATGGACAAGGCCGCGGCGCACGCGTTCGCGTCGAAGGTCAAGGACGTCACCGAGTTCCTCGCCGAACAAGGACTGCGCGGTACGCCGCGGCCGATCCAAGCGAAAGCGACGTACGCCGACGCGTGCCATCTCGCGCATGCGCAACGCGTGACGGAACCGCCGCGTGCGCTGCTGCGCGCGATTCCCGGTCTGACGCTGGTGCCGCTCGCGCGGCCCGATCGCTGCTGCGGCGCCGCCGGGCTCTACAACGCGCTGCATCCGAAGGAGTCGCTGGCGTTGCTGTCGGAACGGATGAACGACGTCGAGCACTGCGGCGCGTCGATCCTCGTCAGCGCGAACCCGGGCTGTCTGCTGCAGTGGCGGGCGGGCGTCCGCATGCGTCGACTCGACGTCGACGTCGTCCATCCGCTCGAGCTGATCGATCGCGCGTGGGGCGAGCCGTGAACGCGCCCCGGCTGCACTACGCGGTCGGCCTCACGAACTGCGCGGCGCACCACGTCGACGTGACGTTGAGGATCGACGACGCCGAAGGCGATCTCGAGCTGTGGCTGCCGGCGTGGACGCCGGGCTCGTACATGATTCGCGAGTTCGCGCGTCACCTGCGCGCCCCGCGCGCGACCGCCGCGGACGGCTCGGCCCTCGTCGTCGAGCGCGTCGACAAGGCGACGCTCGCGGTCCGCGGCGCGCGCGGCGCGGTCTCGATCCGGTACCGGATCTACGCGAACGAAGTCTCGGTGCGCACGACGTGGGTCGACGCCGAACGGGCGCTGTTGAACGGCGCGTCGACGTTCCTGATCCCGCGCGGCCGCGAGCACGAGCCGATCGGCGTGTCGATCGACGCGCCGTCGACGTGGCGCGTGTTCACGGCCCTCGAGCGACACGAGGACGGGGCCTGGATCGCCGCCGATCACGAACGGCTCGTCGACTCGCCGATCGCGTGCGGACCTTGGCAAGAGCGCGCGTTCGACGTCGCCGGCGTGCGCCACGCGTTCGCATTCTGCGGCGTCGGCGACTGGGAACCGGCGCGCGTCGAGTCGGCGACGGTCGCGATCGTCGCCGAGCACGCGCGGCTGTTCGGCTCGTTGCCGTATTCCCGCTATGCATTCCTCGCGTTCACGACGGCCGACGGCAAGGGCGGGCTCGAGCATCGCGATTCGTGCGTGCTGCTGCATCCGCGGCTGCAATTCCGCGAACCGTCCGGCTGGCACGACTTCGTGTCGTTGATCGCGCACGAGCACTTCCACGCGTGGAACGTGAAGACCGCGCGGCCGCGCGAACTGGCCGCCGCCGATCTGTCGCGCGAGGCGTACACGCGTTCGCTGTGGATCGCCGAGGGCGTGACGTCCTACTACGACGAACTCGTGCCGCTGCGCGCCGGCGTCGTCGAGCGCGCCGCGTACCTCGAGCGACTCGCGGACGCGATCACGCGCCATCGCGAGACGCCGGGCCGCGCGCACGAGACGCTGGAGGACGCATCGCTGCTCGCGTGGGTCCGGCTGTACCGACCGGACGAGGACACGCCGAACTCGGCGATCTCGTACTACGCGAAGGGTGCGCTGGTCGCGCTGCTGCTCGATCTCGCGATCCGGACGGCCAGCGGCGATCGGGCGAGCCTCGACCACGCGATGGCCGCCTTCGTCCGGAAGTTCCCGTTCGACAGCGCGGGCTACGCCGGCTCGGAGTTCGAACGCATCTGTTCGGAGACCGCGGGCCAGGATCTGCGGGCGTTCTTCGATCACGCCGTTCGGTCGACCGCGGAACTCGAGTTCGAGCAGCCGCTCGCACGGTTCGGGTTGTCGCTGCGTGCGAAGCCGAAGGACAAGCCGAACGCGCGCGACGTGCTCGGTGCGCGGGTGCGACGCGTCGACCGCCGCGCCGTCGTCGACGGCGTCGAGCCCGGCTCGCCGGCCGAGCTCGGCGGACTGTCGGCGCGCGACGAATTGGTTGCCCTCGACGGCATCCGCGTCGACGCAGATGCGCTGGCGACGCGACTCCGCCACGCCGCGACCGGCTCGACGGTCACGTTCACGGTGTTCCGCGACGACGTGCTGATCGAGCGCTCGGTCGTGCTGAGCCGCGCGCCGGCGACGTCGGTCGTGCTGACCGAGACGAGTGACGTCGACGACGCGACGCGCGCGCGACGCGAGGCGTGGCTGCGTGGCCGGTGATCCGATGAGCCCATCGCCGCGCACGCTGCCGCTGACCGTCTGCGTCATCACGCGCGACGAGGCCGCGAACATCCGTACGTGCCTCGACGCCGTCGCCGGCGCGGCGGAGATCGTCGTCGTCGACT
>JAEUIB010000637.1 GCA_016795255.1 Planctomycetota bacterium | reverse complement strand
CCTCGACGAACTCGTCGAAACCCTGGTCGAAGCCGTACAGCTTCGACACGTTGACGTTCGCCGTGAATCCGGCGGTCGCGTAGCCGAGCCCGGCGAGCACTTCGGCGAGCGTCGCGGCTTCGGTCGGCAGCGTGCGGTGCTCGAACGTCGCGCCGTGCTCGGACGGCAGCTTGCCGGTGAACAGCGACGCGTGACTCGGCAGCGTCCACTCGGCGACCGACCGCGCGTGCGTGTAGACGGTGCCGCGCCGCGCGAGCTGCGTGAAGAACGGCATCTGCGACGCCGGCCCGAACGCGCGATCCGCGCGCAGCGTGTCGATCACGACGAACACCACGCTCGGCGCCTTGCCGCGCGGGCCTTCGATGATGAAGCGGACGATCAGCACCGCCGCGAGCAGCAGCGCCGTCATGATCCCCGCGACCGTCAACAGCCGTACGTAGCCGCGCGTGCTCACGCGAGTGCGACGAGCTCCCCCTCGATCATTCGAACTTGATGACGTCGACCGGGCATTGAGCCGCGGTGTCGCGGATCTGCTTCTCGTACTTCGAGTAGTCGACGCCTTCACGCACCATCGCCGTGTCGGCTTGCGCCGGAATGTGGAACACCTCGGGGCAACCTTCCTCGCTCATGTGGCAAAGGATGCAGCCGGGCTCGATCCAGACGCGCTTGATCGCCATCTGTTGGGTCCTCTTCGGGGGAATCCGGTCGGGAAGGCCGACGTTCTAGCAGAGGGTGACGGACCGTGGGGACGAATCCTCGTCGGGTCGAACGCGGGGGCGACGGTGGACCTTCGGGCGATCAGTGAGCGATCCGCGAGCGATCTGGGGCGATCAGGCAGAGGCCCAGGCGGCCACGATCGCGGCCCGGGCCGCGGCCAGGACGACCGCCGCGTCGGAGCTCGCGGGGAATCCGCCGAACGCGAGTCGGGGCGAGCCGCCGCCGCGCCCTCCGATCGGTTCGAGCACGCTCTTCAACAGCACGGATGCGGACGGCGCCCCGTCGTCGCCGCACGCGATCGCCAATTGAGGCTTGTCGCCACCACTGGCGAGCACCGCGACCACGCCGCGACGCTGCGAGCATCCGCGGGCGAGGTCCTGCAGTCCGTCGCGCTCGCCCTCCGGCACGAGCGCGACGACGAGGCGCGCGTCGCGCAAGGCCTCCGCGCCGGCGACCAGGCGGTCGACGCGCGTCGGCAACAGCTCGCGCTCGAGCTCCCGCCTGGCCTTGTCGAGTTCGGCGGCGCGCGCGATGCGCTGCGCGACCGCGGCGAGCACGTCGGCCTCGCCGACCGACAACGTCCGCACCAATTCGCGGACCAGCCGCGTTTTCGTCCGGTGGTCGCGCCGAGCCCGACCGCCGCAGACGAACGTCACGCGCAAGCGGTCGCCCGGCAGGCGCTCGTGGCGGACGACGGCGATCGCGCCGATCTGCGCGGTCCGATCGACGTGCGTGCCGCCGCACGCGCAGACGTCGTAGTCGTCGATCGTGATCACGCGGAACGCGCCGTCGACGACCGGGATCTTGCGCAGGTCGGTCGGTCGCTCGGCGGGATCGAGGTACAGCGCCGCCGTGACCGGTCGGTCGTCCCGGATGATGCGCGAGGCTTCGTCCTCGACCGCTTCGAACTGGCGGTCGGACAGCGCGGCCTGATCGAGGTCGATCGTCGCGACGTCGGGGCCGAGGTGGAACGACAGCGTGTTGGCCCCGGCGACCCGGATGAACGCCCGCGTCAGCAGATGCTGGCCGCTGTGCTGTTCGCGGTGGTCCTGGCGCCGGGCCGCGTCGACGCGCCCCGTGACCCGCGCGCCGAGTGCCGGCGGCTCGCGCTCGCCGACGTGGACGATGCCATCCTGGGTCTCCTGGACGTCGACGACCGACATGCCGCCGAGCTCGCCGGTGTCGGCCGGCTGACCGCCGCCCTCGGGATAGAACGCGGTACGGTCCAGCACGACGCCGTGCCCCCGCGGATGCGGCAGCACGGCGACGACGCGAGCGTCGAACTCGACCTGGTTCGCATCGTGGAAGTACAGGCGGTCGGTCATGAACGATCCTCGGGATGCCGATCTTGGGCGTGGCCGACGCCGCTTCCGTCGCGCCGCGCGGCGCGAGCACTGGCTGCGCGACGACGGCCGATTTCGGGCTGGCTAACATACGGCCCGGCCACGCTCGTCGCGCCGTCGCATCGCCGTTGGAGAACCCCGTGCTTCACTCTGCGCTCGTGACCATCGCCCTCGCGCTCGCACCGCCGTCGACCTCGGCGTCGACGGAACTGCGCAAGTGGTTCGACGAGTACCGGCGCGGCGGGATCGACCTCCATCAGCCCGTCCCGGCCGCGATCGTCGTCCCGGCCGCGTCCGACGGCGGCCCCGGGGCGACCGAGGTCCGCTACTGCTCGAGCGCCGCGGTCGACGCGTTGCGCGCGAAGGTCGACGCGGCGCGAGTCGAGGACTCGCTGCCGGCGGCGCGCGTGCTGGTCGACCTCGCGACGTATCAGCCGATCGCCGACGTCGGCGAAGAGCGCCGCCGCTTCGTCGCACGCCAGCCATGGTTGGTGCGGCGACTCGGCCTCGAAGCGCTGACGCAACTGAGGAGTCCCGCGGCGCGCGAATGGCTGGCGCAGATCGCGTT
>JAEUIB010000614.1 GCA_016795255.1 Planctomycetota bacterium | reverse complement strand
AGGTTCGCGAATCGTCGCTGTACGCGACGATTCGCGAACCTAGTAGATCAGCGTCGCCGGACGCGCAGGATCGCGGACAGGATCGCGCGCCCGGTCAACCCACCCGCCGATCCCGTCACGCGGTACAGCGGCGCTCCGGGTTTCCCCGACGCATCGACGTAGTGGAGCATCGCGATCGGAGTCGCCTTCGGGTCCCAGCCGACTCCTCCGACGCGGACCCAACCGAGCGGGGTCTCGAGATGCACGGTCGCGACCGCCGTGAGTTCGCTCTTCGTCGCTTTCTTCACCGCGGCGGCGAGACCGTCGAAGAACTCCGACTTCGTCGGTGCGCGCGGGAACGACAGGTCGATCGCTTCGATGGCCGCGCGATGCTCGTCGAAGAACGCGAGGTCGGCCGCCGACACGCTCATGCCGCGGTCGAGATGACCGTGCATCGCGTCGTCGAACTTCGGAAGCTCGGTCTTGGCGCTGGCGCCGGCGACGTTCACGAACAGTTCGATTTCGTAGCGATGCACGTGCGTGGGGTTCCGACTGGCGGGGACGGGGCGGGACGTCTGGGCCATGGCTGACTCTCCGGATCGGCGTGGCGGGACACAGCGGCATCGCGACGACACGACGTGGCGTCACGCGCCGGAACGAAGCGGACGTTCGGTGCGCGGAGGAGCGCGATCACGGCGACGCGCTCCGTGCGCAGCGGAACCCGATGGTCACGTTGCGATCGAGCGGACCGACGTCGCTGAACGAATGGTCGAAGTGCGCCAGGTCGAACCCTTCCATCGGGTCGACCCACGAACCTCCGAGCACCCATCGACTGCCGGTCCGACTGGTCGGAACCCCGCGCACCGAGCCGATGACCGGCGAGCTCGTGAACTCGGCGACGTTGCCGAGCAGGTGGTACACACCCTCGGGCGTGCGTCCGAGCGGCAGGCCGTCGACCGGCGCTGCCTCCGCCCTCCACAACGCGGCCAGTTCCGGAAGCCCCTCGCGGTACGTCGGCGATCGACCACCGAGCCGCGCTCGCTCGGAACTCGGCGCCGCACCGTCCTGCCACGGCACCGAGCGCGCTCCGGCGCCGCGCGCCGCGAACTCCCACTCGGCGTGCGTCGGCAGTCGCTTGCCGCGCCACTCCGCGTACGCCCGGGCCTCGAACCACGAGATCCCGGTCACCGGCAGGTCGTCGTTCACCGGATCGTCCATCGCGCTCCACAACGGCGGCGCTGGCGCGCCCGTCGCCCGCACGTACTCGCGGTAGTCGCGGACGCGCACCTCGGTCGCGTCGAGCCAGAACGGCGCGACGACGACCTGCCGATCGCTCAACGAGCAACCGGTGTGCACACCGAACGGGATCGTCCCGCCGTCGAAGCGCACCATGTCCGCGGTCACCGCCGCGTCGTCGGCTCGCGCCGACGCGATCAACGCCAACCGGTTGCTCTCGATGCCGGGCGCAACGTCGAATTCCCGCAGCACTCCGTCGCCGAACTCGACGCGGACGCGCGCGAAGCCGGGAGGGATCGACACGTCGTCGAGCGGAGTGCTCCCGAGTTCGCGGGCGGACTGCGACTCGCCGCTGACGAGGTCGATCGCGATCATCGTCACGCGCGCGGCGACGTCGTCTCCGCCGATCGATCGCGCGCGCACCGACAACCGACACATCGCGACGTCGATCGCATTCCATTGCGCGAGGTCATCGTCGTCCGGAGCCGCGATCGCTGCGGTCCACATCGCATCGGCGGCTTGGAGCCGCAACATCGTGCGCACTTCGGCCGGCAACGTCGTCGCCGCGGCCACGGTCGCGAGCCGCTCGCCCTCGGCCTCCCATCGCGTGCGGTGATCCGCGCAGCGCGCCGCGAGCCGTTCGAGCCGCTCCGCGTCGCCGTCGTCGAGCGGACCGCTGCGGAGTTCGTCGACCGCGTGGAGCGCTCGCTCGACGACCACGCGATCCGCGGCCACCCAGACGTCTCGCGCGAGCGCGGTGTCGATTTCGCGGCGGCGGCGCAACAGCGCTTCCGCGCGTTCGTCGTGCCGACCACTGAAGGCGCCGAGTACCAGCGCGCTAGCGACCGCCACTCCCGTCCCCAGAACCGAACGGTTCCGCGCCGCGAATCGCTGGACGCGCCGCGCGACGCCCGGCAAGCGCGCGGCGACGGCCTCGTGCGCGAGGAAGCGCTTCAAGTCCTCGGCGAACGCGGCGGCGGTCGGGTAGCGGCGCTGCGGGTCCTTCTCCATCGCGCGCACGCAGATCGCGTCGAGATCGCGCGCGATCTTCGGCTGATGCCGCGACGGCGGCGGCGGGTCGAACGTCGCGATGCGCTGCAGGATCTCGCGATCGGTGTCTCCGGTGAACGGGCGATGCAACGTCAGCGCTTCGTAGAGCACGACGCCGAGCGAGTAGACGTCGGTGCGGTGGTCGACGCGGTCCGACAGCGAGCGCGCCTGCTCGGGACTGACGTAGAACGGCGTTCCACCGAGGTCGCCCGAGCGCGTCAGCGCCGACTGGGCCGCGTCGCGAGCCAAGCCGAAGTCCGCGACCTTCACGCCCGCGCCGCGCGGCAGCAGCAGGTTGCTCGGCTTCACGTCGCGGTGCACGATCCCGCGATCGTGCGCGTGCTGCAGCGCGTCGGCGACGTCGGCGACGATCGCGACCACGCGCTCGACGTACTGCGGAGTTCCGTGCGCGGGCAGCAAGCGTTCGCCCGACGTCGGCGCCTCGGCCTGCAACCGCAGTTCGCGAGCCAGATCGTGTCCGTCGACCAGCTCCATCGCGAACCAGTGCGTGCCGGCATCCTCACCGAACGCGAGGACGTGGACGATCGCCGGATGCGCGAGTCGCGCGGCCGCCTTCGCTTCGCGGACGAAGCGCTCGACGTCGTTGCGCGTCGGGAACAGCG
>JAEUIB010000607.1 GCA_016795255.1 Planctomycetota bacterium | reverse complement strand
GCGAGCGAACCATCGGGCGATCCATGCCGAAGTTCTCGCGCCGCGACGTTCGTACCGCAAGGCGCGGCCCCTGCGGCATCCGGACGCGATGCCGCGACCGGGGGCTCCTGACCCGTCATTCCCCGCCGATGTAGCCGAGCTCGCGGAGGGCTTGGTCGTCGCCGCCTTCCGCGCTGGCCTGCTCGAGCGCGAACGCGAGCGATCGACTCTCGTGCTCGATGCCGCGCAGCAAGCCGCGCATGCGCTCGGTCGTCACCGGGTCTTCGTCGGACAGCGAGTGTCGTTCGCCCGGATCGACGCGGACGTCGTACAGCCGCAGCTTCGGGATCGGGTCGTCGCGCGTGACCGAGCGATCGACGAGCCGGAAGCCGCGGAAGCGCACCGAGTTCTCGGGGTGGCGCGTGCCGAACGTCGCCGCGGGCATCGACGGCAGATCGACTCCCCGCATCTGCGGCATCAGCGACCGACCCTGCACGTGCGGCGATTGCAGCCCGAGCCACGCGAGCAGCGTCGGCAACAGGTCGATCGAACGGACGACCTTCTTCACGCGCTGCGGTGCGACGTCGGAGTCGTGCGGGGGCTTGATCAGCAGCGGAACGTTGCAGACCGAGCGCGTCGCCCGCGTGTGTCCGATCATCGCGTGGTCCATCAGCTCTTCGCCGTGATCGCTGACGAACACGATCAGCGCCCGATCGAGGTCGCCGCGCTTCGCCAGCGCGGCGAGCAGATCACCGAACGCTTCGTCGGCCTCGGGGACCTTCGCCGTGTACAGCCGGCGCAGCCAATCCACGTCGTTCGGATAACGGCTCTCCTCGCGCCACGCGAAGTGCATCGACTCGCGCGTCGCGAACCGGCTGTCGACCCACTTCCAGAACCGATCGTCGAACGACGGTTCGCGCTTCACGTCGACCGTCGTCTCGGCGAGGCGCAGCTCGCCGAGTTCGAACGCGTCGAACGGCTTGCCCTGGTCGAGCTCCGCGCGGATCCGGATCGCGGCGTCGAGTTCCGGAGGGTCGTACCCCGGAGGCGGTTCGGGCAATCGACGCGGTCGGTAGGGCCGATGCGGGTCGAAGCCGTGGACGAACAGGAAGTACGGGGCATCGCCGTCCGTCCGTTCGCCGAGCCATGTGATCGCCTGGTCGACCGACTCGCGCAGGGTTCGTGTGTCGCTGCGATAGCGATAGGTGTCGAACCCCTGATCGAGTCCGTAGCGCTTCGCGAGGTAGCCGCCGGCCGTGAATCCGGCGGTCTCGTACCCTGCGCCGCGCAGCACTTCGGCCATCGTCACGTGCTCGTCGGCGAGCTTGTGCGTCGCGTCCATCACGCCGTGCGCGGGTGGATAGAGGCCGGTGAACATCGATGCGAAGGACGGCAACGTCCAGATCGCGGCGGTGATCGCGTTGTCGAAGATCACTGCGTTCGTCGCGAACTCGTCGAGGTGCGGCGTCGGCGACGGGGTCGCTCCGTACGGGCCGACGGCGTCCGCGCGCAGCGTGTCGACGGCGACCAGCACGATCGGGACGCGCGGTCGCGGCGCGTTCCACCGATGCCACGTCAGCCGCGGGAGACCGTCCTCGTCGTAGGTGATCGGTCGGTGGCGGGCGTTCAGCCAGACGGCGCACGCGAACGACACGCCGCCGGCGACGACGAGCAGCGCGACGGCGATCAACGAACGACGTGCGCTCAGCGCGCGAGTCCTCGAGTTCATCGGAGCGGCGTGACCCCCACGGGGAACGCGGAGGTCGGCACGAGCCCCGCAACGAACCGACGCTCGCATCGCGCACGAAGTTCGGGAGAACTTCCATCGACTCGAAGATCGCTTGGAACACCGATTGCGCGACCGTGCGCTACCGCGCAGCGCGTGGGTTCCGCGGTTCTGGCGCGCGAATCGCGGAACGAGCCCGCTGTCGCCCGGGACACGCTGTTGTTCGGTCAGTTCGAAGTGATCGTTCGCAGCCGCGAGTCCACGCCATAGAATCGCGCCCCCTTCGGTCCGACCTCGGACCCGCTTCGGTTCGGCCGAAGTTCCGAGGACCCCGAACACCCGACGAGCTCGCAGTTCTCGCAGATCCCGAAGACAGGAGTCGCGCGTGACGATCCGCCCGCTGTTCGTCCTGGTCGCCGTGTTGTCGTGGTGCGCAAGTTCGAGTTTCGCGAGGCAAGCACCGTCGCCGGGCGGCTGGCACGCGACGTACGGAGCGGCGGGCGTCCAGGCCGCCGGCTTGGCATCGAACGCGGCGTTCGTGCTGCGCGACCAGGAGACGGTGCATCCGTCGATCCCCGCGCGCGGCTTCACGGCGACGTACGTCGCGACGCTGACGCCGCCGATCGCCGGCACGTTCGTGTTCGGCGTCGACGCCGCGGGCGGCGAGGCCGAGCTGCACGTCGAGAGCACGGCCGGCGCCGAACTTGCGAAGTGCGTGACGCAAGGTCGCGCGCGCGCGACGACCGGCGCTGTGCAACTCGGCACCGAGCCGGTGCGCGTGCGCGTGATCTACACGCGCGGCCAAGGCGAGCTGGCGCGCCTGCGCGCGCTGTGGTCGAGGTCGGGCCTCGACGGCTTCGAACTCGAACCGATCCCGTCGTGGGCCGTGCGTCTGCCGGATGGCGCGATGCGCGACATCGGCGGCGACATGATGCACGTGCTCGGTCGCGTGTTGCTGCAACAGAAGGGTTGCACGAACTGCCACGAGCCGTCGCCGATGCTCGCGACGGCGGTCGGCCGACGGCCCGGTCCGACGCTGGACACGCTCGCGCAACGCGCCGAACCGGCGTGGGCCGCGCATTGGCTCGAGACGTACGCGCGCGGCGAGGGCAAGGGCGACATGCCGTCGGTGTTCGTCGGCGACGAAGCCACGCGCCTCGCGGCGGCGGAGGACGTCGCGCACTACCTCGCGTCGTTGTCGAGCGCTCCCGCTCCGACGGCCGACGCGCCGAACGACGCTCAGCTCGAGCAAGGTCGCCGCCTGTACCACACGGTCGGCTGCATCGTCTGCCACGGTCCGCTCGAGTCGCCGTTCGCGGTGTTCCACGATCCGCAGTTCGCCGACGAGGTGCCGGAAGTGCGCGTGCCGCGGGCCTATGGCGCGATCGCGGGCAAGTGGCGCCGCGACGGCCTCGAGCGTCTGTTGCGCGATCCGACGCACGTCTACCCCGACGGGCGCATGCCGTCGCTGAACCTGAACGACGCCGAAGCGGCGGCGATCGCCGCGTACTTGCACACGACGATGGAGCGACCGCTCGATCCGATCACTCCGGCCGCCGATCGCGTCGCTCGCGGGAAGGCTGCGTTCCAGTCGCTCGGTTGCGCGAGCTGTCACACAGTCGCCGACGCGCCGTCGACGCGCGCGGCCGCGAAGGGCTTGACCGAACTCGATCCGGCGCGAGGTTGCCTCGACGCCGCGGACGCCGCGACGCCGCGCTACGCGTTCGGCCCCGGTGAGCGCGATGCGCTCGTCGCCGGCCTCGCCGCGGTGAAGGCCGCGTTTGGCAAGCCGTCGCCGCTCGACGAGCTGCGCCGCGGCCGCATGTACAACTCGTGCTCCGCGTGTCACGCGAAGGACGGCGTCGGCGGCGTCAACGCGGCGCTGAAGCCGTACTTCCAGAGCGCCGACGATCGCGTCGACCTCGGCGACGAAGGCCGTATTCCGCCCGACTTGACGAGCGTCGGCTTCAAGCTGCGCACCGAGTGGATGGAAGAGATGATCGGCGGCACCGAGCGTGCGCGTCCGTTCATGGCCGTGCGGATGCCGACGTTCACGCAACAAAACGTGCGTCTCGCCGAGTGCTTCTCCGCCTCCGAGGGCGTGCTGCGCGAGAACGAGGGTTCGCCGCCGGCGGCCTCGGACGACGCGGCGCAGAATGGCCGCACGTTGGCCGGCGCGCAGGGCTTGAACTGCGTGAACTGCCACAACTTCAAGGACCTGCCGGCCGCCGGCACGCCGGGACCGCGGCTCGATCAGTTCCACGAGCGGCTGCGCTACGAGTGGTGGACCGCGTACTTCCCGATGCCGTCGCGCTTCAAGCCCGGCACGCGCATGCCGGCGTTCAACCTGAACGGACAGACCGCGGTGCTCGATCTCTACGGCGGTGATTGGCACGCCCAAGCCGACGCGCTGTGGTCGTACATGGCGCAGCGCGATCTGATGTTGCCGCCGAGCGGCGTCGAGCCCGCGGGCACGCTGACGCTCGATCCGAGTCGCGAGCCGATCGTGTTCCGCGCGTTCCTCGAGAGCGCGGGCACGAAGGCGATCCTCGTCGGCACGCCGGTCGGGCTGCACTTCGCGTTCGATTCACGCGCGTGTCGCTTGGTCGAAGCGTGGCGCGGCGCGTTCGTCGACGCGGCCGGCGCGTGGTCGGGCCGCGGCGGCATGAACGTCGAAGGTCGCGGACCGATCGTCTGGAAAGCGCCGACCGGGCCACCGTTGACCGTGAGGCTCGTCCCCGCGCTCGGCGACCAGACGGTCACGACGACGTGGACGTTCAAGGGCTACCGCCTCGACGCGAAGCGCCATCCGACGTTCCTCTACGAATCGAACGGAACGAAGGTGTCCGAGCGCTTCGAGGGCTCGCTGAATCCCGCGGTGAAGATCGTTCGCCGCTTCGAGGTCGTGACCGGGTCGAACACTCAGGTGGTCGTGAACGCGGGCAAGGGCAAGGTCACGGTCTCCGACGTGATCGGCACGGCGACGCAAGAGGCGCGAGCCGATGGCGACACGTGGGTCACGGTCACCGCGCCGCCGACCGCGGGAGCGATGACGACGATTCGATTCACGCTGGAGGTGTCGCCATGAAGTCGCTGCTGATCGCGCTCGCGCTCGTGGCCCCTGCCGATCCGCCGCGCGCCGACGTGAAGTCCGAAGTGAAGATCGGCGCGGCGACCTACGAAAAGCTCGCGACGCGGGCCGAGACCGAGCGGCGCATGCTCGACTTGCTGACGCCGCCGACCGGCGAATGGGACCACTGGCACCTGCTCGGCCCGTTCCCGTA
>JAEUIB010000601.1 GCA_016795255.1 Planctomycetota bacterium | reverse complement strand
AGCCCGTCGTCGTGTCGATAGCGCATCAACCAGCCGTCGCGGTCGAGCTCCTTGCGGATCGCGTCGACGGTGCTCGCGAGCCGCGGATCGTCCTTCGGCAGGAGCCGCAGTGTGATCGCCTGCAGCATCGACGCGTCCAGCTCCTTGCCGCCGTACGTGCCGACGAACGCGCCGCGCTCGGCGTTCCACGCGTGGCGCGTGAGGTCCGCGTGGATCCGCTCCGCCTCGGCCGAGTAACGCTCGGGATGCGGCCAATCGCAGAGGCGCGCGATCCGCGCCGTGCGATCCGCGGCGGCCCAGCACATCAGCGTCGAGAACGTCTGCGGCACCGCCGCGCTGCGGTACTCCCAGATGCCGGCATCTGGCGTCCCGGCGACCGCGATCGCGCGCTCCGTGAGTCGCTTGATCAACGCCTCGGTCGCGCTCGACCGCTCGGCGACGAAGCGCCGGTCGAGGAAGATCGGCGCCAGCGCGAGCACCATCTCGCCGTAGACGTCGTGCTGCGCCTGCGCCGCGGCCGCGTTGCCGACGCGAACGGGGCCGTGGCCTTCGAAGCCCGCGAACGCGTCGGCGACCCACTCCTTCGCGTCGATCGTGCCGTCGATGCGATACAGCGGCGCGAGGTTCGGCGGATCCAGCGACGCGACGTTGATCAGGTAGTGCAAGAAGCGCTCGCGCTCCTCGAACTGCCCGAGCAGCCGGAACGCGTTCAACGAGTAGTACCCGTCGCGCAGCCAGCAATAGCGGTAGTCCCACGTCCGGCCGGATCCCGGCGCTTCGGGGATCGAGCACGTCGTCGCCGCGACGATCGCACCCGTGTCCTCGAAGCAATGCAGCTTCAGCACGAGCGCCGAGCGGATCACGGCCTGCTGGTACCACGGCGGCACGTTGCACTGTTTGACCCAGCCGACCCAGTGCGCGAGCGTCGACGAGAGGAAGCGATCGCAGGTTTCCTCGAGCGTGTCCTCGAGCGACACGTCGAGCCCGAACACCATGTGCCGCTTCTCGACCAGCGCGAACGCCGGTCCGCCGAGGTACGCGAGCGGGATGTTCGTCGTCAGACGCAGCGCGTGCTCGGCCCGCAGATAGCGCACGTGGTTCGAACCCGCGATCGACTCGCAGCGCCGCTTGGTCCAGCCGACGATGGGTTCGCACGCGACGCGGACGCGCGGCGTGCCCTCGATCGGCTCGACGATGCGCACGAGTTGCGGAGCGCGGTACATGCGGTCGTAACGCCGGAAACGCGGCGCGAAGTCGAGCACCCGGAACACGCCGTCCGCGCACCGGAACGTCGTTTCGAGCACGTTCGTGTTCTCGAGATAGCGCTGCGTGCCCTTCTCGCCGTTCGCCGGTCGGATCGACAGACGACCACCGTCCGCGTCGTCGAGCAGCGACGCGAACGCCGGCTCCGAGTCGAAGCGCGGCAGACAACTCCACACGATGTCCCCGAACGACGACACGAGCGCCGAGCATTGGCAGTTGCCGATCAATCCGAGGTCTTCGAGTCGCGTCATCGTCTTGGTCATCCGATCGAAGAGTGTCGCGGTGCGGAGCGCCGAATGCTAAGCGTGGTGCCGCATGAAGCTCTCCACTCTTCGCGTCGTCTCACTGTTGTTGCTCTGCCTCGCCGGTGCGTTGTTCGTCGTGTCTCGTGTGGTCACGTTGACGACGATGCGGTGGTTCGAACGCGATCTCGCGCTGCGCGCCGAACTCGCGGTCGCGGGCGCGCGGTCGTCGTTGATCGAGCACGCGGGCGATACACCGCGCATCCTCGAACTGTTCGACGCGATCACGCGCGACGAGCGCATCCTCGGCGTCGCGTTGTGCGACGCGCAAGGCGAAGTCTCGGTCGCGTCGCGCGACTATCCGCGCTCGCTGCGCGGACAGGACCTCGGCGTCGACCTCGGCGCGGAGGTCTCGCACCGCATCGTCGACGGCGAGGACCATCAACTGCAGATCAGCGCGGTCCCGCTCGCGGGCGCCGGCAGCACGACGTACGCGCTGGTCGTGCACGACCTCAGCTTCGTGCTGCGCCGGCAGGACGTCGTCGACCGCTTCCTGCTCGCGCTGTTCCTCGCGTTCGCGGTCTGCGGCACGTTGGCGCTGTTGATCAGCTCACGGTTGTCCTTCCGCGCGTGGACCGCGCGGCTGCGCAGCTACGTGCGCGGCGAAACGCGCGAGCCGCGGTTCCGGCCTCTGCTGCAGGATCTTCGCGCGCTGGCGCGCACGATCGGCGATCAGCGCACGAGCGGCGCCGGCTTGCCGTGGACCCCGAGCCGGCTGAAGCAACTGCTGCGCACCGATCTGATGGGCGAGCGCCTCGTCGTCATCGCGAATCGCGAGCCGTACATGCACGTGAAGGGCGACGACGGCGTCGTCCGCGTGCTGCATCCGGCCAGCGGCCTCGTGACCGCGCTCGAACCGGTGATGCGCGCGTGTTCCGGCGTGTGGATCGCACATGGTTCCGGCAATGCGGATCGTGAAGCCGTCGACGCGCAGGACCACGTCCAGGTGCCGCCGGACAAGCCGCAGTACACGCTGCGTCGCCTGTGGCTCAGCCCCGAAGAAGAGAAGGGGTACTACTACGGCTTCGCGAACGAAGGACTGTGGCCGCTGTGCCATCTCGCGCACGTCCGGCCGACGTTCCGTCAAGCCGACTTCGAGCACTACCGCGCCGTGAACCAACGCTTCGCGGACGCGGTGGTCGCCGAGTCCGGCAGCGACGATCCGATCGTGCTGGTCCAGGACTACCACTTCGCGCTCGCGCCGCGGATGATCCGCGAGCGCCTGCCGAAGGCCAGCATCATCACGTTCTGGCACATCCCGTGGCCGAACGCCGAACGCATGGGCATCTGCCCGTGGGCACGCGAACTGCTCGATGGAATGCTCGGCAGCTCCATCCTCGGCTTCCACACGCGGCAGCACTGCAACAACTTCCTCGAGGCCGCGGACCGCTACCTCGAGTCGCGCATCGACCGCGAGACGCACGGCGTCGAGCAGGCCGGCAACACGTGCCTCGTGCGGCCCTACCCGATCTCGATCGAGTGGCCGTTGCGCTGGCCCGCGGAGGCGCCGGCGCCGACCGATTGCCGCCGCGTCGTGTTCGAGCGGCTCGGCCTCGGACCGCACGTGAAGCTCGGCGTCGGCATCGATCGCCTCGACTACACGAAGGGCATCCTCGAGCGGTTCCACGCCGTCGAACGCGCGCTCGACCGCTATCCCGATCTGCGCGGCGTGCTGTGCTTCGCACAACTGTCGGCGCCGTCGCGCAGCGCGATCGGCGAGTACCAGGACTTCGATCGCCGCGTCGTCGCCGAAGCCGAGCGCATCAACGCTCGCTACGCGACCGAGTCGTATCGGCCGATCCTGCTGCTGCGCGCGCATCACGAGCAACCCGCGGTGCTGACGCATTACCGCGCCGCCGACTTCTGTTTCGTGTCGAGCCTCCACGACGGCATGAACCTCGTCGCGAAGGAGTTCGTCGCCGCGCGCGAGGACGAACGCGGCGTGCTGATCCTCAGCTCGTTCACCGGCGCGGCGAAGGAGCTCAGCGAGGCGCTCGTCGTCAACCCGTACGACGTCGAGCGCTGCGCCGACGCGATCGCACTGGCGGTGTCGATGCCCGAGGACGAGCAGCGCGCGCGGATGCACGCGTTGCGCTCGATCGTCGCCGAGTTCAACGTCTACGCGTGGGCTGGCCGCATGCTGGCCGACGCCGCGCGGCTGCGCTGGCACGAGCGCGTCGCGGGCCAACTCAGTCCCTTCCCCCGTCCGTGACATGCGACCGATCCCCGACGCACTCTCGCGCTCCGGCAAACGACGCATCGAGGCGTTCCTCGCCGACGCCGCGGTCCTCGCGTTCGACTTCGACGGCACGCTCGCGCCGATCCGCCGCGATCCGCGCCGGGTCGAACTCTCCGAGCGGACTCGCGTCGCGCTGACGCGACTCGCGATGCGAACGCCGTGCGTCGTACTTTCGGGGCGAACCCGTGCCGACGTCCAACGTCGCTTGCGCGGAGTTCCGCTCGCCGGCATCGCCGGAGATCACGGCCAGGACGGTCGCGCCCCGTCGGCGGCGGCGCGAGCCTTGCTGCTCGGCTTCCAGCGCCGTCTGGAGCCGTTGATCCGCGAACTGCGCGGCACGCGCATCGAGCGCAAGCACCACACACTGGCCGTCCATTGGCGCGCCGCGGCGAGCAAATCGGTCGCCAGCGAGCGAATCCTCGCGGAGGTCGCGCGACTCGCGCCGCCGCGGATGCTCATCGGAAAGTGCGTCGTCGAATTGCACGCGAGCGCGGCTCGCCACAAGGGCACCGCGCTCGAACGGCTGTGTCGCTCGCATCGACGATCCAACGCCATCTACGTCGGCGACGACACGACCGACGAGGACGTGTTCACGCGATCGGGGCGCGTACGCGTCCTCGGCATCCACGTCGGCGACGGCGCGACGGCGGCCGATCTACGACTGCGGCGCCAATCCGAGGTGGTCGAGCTGCTCGAGTTCCTCGTCGACCGATCGTCGACCGCTTGATCGTCAGATCTCTTCGATCCCCCACGCGCGGAGGAACTCCTCGCGGAACTCGCGCAGATGCGCGAGCTTGACCGGGCGCCGCCGATGCGGGACCCGGAACTCGGGGTCGGCTCGTTCGAGGAACGACGCGGGCTGATCGTCCCCACCCATGTCCTTGCAGAGCTTCACCGTCGCCGTGGCGAGGTCCTTCGCGACCAGGCGAGCGAGCGCCTCGAGCTCTTCGTCACCGATCGAATCGGCGACGGCGCTGCGGATCGAATCGGGCGACGCGTTCATCGCGGCGGCGGCGAGGATGTCCGCGGCCGGAATGCGTTCGAGTCCGCGCTCGGTCGCGCTCAGACACAGGCGGTGCAGACCGGCGAAGCCCTGGCGCTCGACGATGCGATGTGCGACCAGGTACCCGATGCCGTAGAGCCCGCCGCACGAGTCGCCCGCGGCTTTCGCGAACACCTCGCTCGAGGACAGCGTGAACGCGCGATTGAGGTTGATCGGAGTGACGTCGCCGAGCGACAGACGCACCTCGGCGCGGATGCGGTACGTGTCCCCGCCCCGCCACTGCCGGAACGACACGATCGCGTTCAAGCCGCCGGCGGTCGCCGCGGCCTCGACGACTCGCTTCACGTGTTGCTCGATCCCGAGCTCGGGGACCACCGCCGCGGCGACGACGTCGCACAGGCCTTCTTCGAGGACGCCCGGCATCGTCGACCACGTCGGTCCGGCGAGCACGTGCACGAGTTCGTGCGCGAGATGCAACGCGACGCGGTCGTCGCCCGCGCGGACGTGGATCCGGGCTTCTTCGAAGTCCGCCATGCCCGCGATGTGGTCGGAGTACGGCTCGCCCTCGAAGATCTCGAGTTGGCGCTGGACCCAGATCTCGATCGATCGATCGAGCAGTCCGGGCACCGCCGCGCGGATCGCCGGGACCAGTTCGGCGGCGTACGCCGCGACGGTTCGGGCTTCGTCGATCGTTTCGCCGCGCACGGAGCCGAACGACGCCGTGACCGCCGCCACCGGCGGGGTCGCGCGGCAGGCGGAAAGAACCACGACCAGACACGCGGTGACGACTTGGCGCAGCACGGCGCCGTTATAGCCTCTGGCGCTACTGCGCGGTCGGGGACGCCAGAACCTTGTTCTCCGGCGCGCGAACTTTGGGGGATCCATGCAACGCCAGACGATCGTCCGTCATTTGCGCGCGAACCGGGACCGCATCCTGCGGGCCACCGACCTGCCGGAATCGGCCTTCGGTCGGACCTACGGCCCCGGGAAATGGAGCGTTCGACAACTGCTCGCGCACCTCGCCGACACCGAGTTCATCGGCCTGTGGCGCTTCTGTCGCGCCGTCGCGGAACCGGGCGCCACCGTCGAGTCGTTCGACGAGCCGCGCTGGGCGAGCGGCCTCGGTTACGACTCGCGACCCACGCGCGGAGCGATCGACCTGTTCGCGTCGTCCCGCGCGACGCTGCTGCACTACGCGGAGACGCTCGACGACGCGCGCCTCGCGAACGCATGCCGACACCCGGAGAAGGGCCTGATGACGGGGTGGGACTGGCTCGCGCTGATCCCGGCGCACGCGGACCATCACGTCGGACAGATCGAGGCCGCGGCCGCCGGAACGCCGTGGCAGCCGCAACTGACCGCGGACTCGTGGAAGTACGGAGCGGGTCCGCGACCGACCTGACGTACGGCGACGGCCGGGACCACGGAAACTCGGAACTGCAGCGGCGGCGCACGGTCTTTGCGATGCCGCCTGTTCGGAGACTCGTCATGCTCGTGCCGTTCGCGTGGTTGGGCATCGCATCGATCGCCTCGTTGGGCTTCGCGTCGATCGGGACCGGCACGGGCGACGAGCCGCCGGCGGCGGGCTTCGTCGTCGTCGCCGATGCTCCACCGTCCGCGCTCCCGGCGCCACGGGACGTCGTCGTCGTCGAGAGCGTGGTCGTGCGCGGCCTGCCTCGGTCGGTGTTCGCGGCCGGGCCCGAGATCCGGTCGCTCGATGCGGCGGCAGAGGCGCGGCTGCTCGCGGATGCCCGCGCGGTCGACGTGTTGCGCGGCACGTTCTGCCCGGCGTCCGCGACGCTGCTGTATCGCGCGCTGACGCCGTCGGCCCACATCGTCGGCGACGTCTACCTGCGAACGCACGAGGACCGCGGGCGGCTGTTCGTCGACGTCGACGTCGTCCGTCCACCGCACGAGCTGACGTCCGCGGCCGTGCTCGTCGAACGCGAGCGTTCCGGAACGGTCGGGCTCTCCAGCGCCACGCCATGGTCGATCGACGGTCCCACACCGGGAGAGCTGTGGACGACGTGCGCAGTCGCGCTGCCCATGGTCGACGAACCCGACGAATCGCGCGTGGTGCTGATCCGCGCTCGTCGAGTCGGCGTCGTGCCGGGCGCGCAGGTCCACGACTGGAGCACCGCCGAGTCGCCGTGGCGCGCGACGTGGCGCGAACGAGCCGGGGCCGCGCGGCGCGGCATGTCGACCGTCGTCGATTTCGCGCTGATGCCGGTGCGCGACGTCGAGGCGTTCGCGCCGCCGGCGTCCGCGGTCGTCGATCGGAGCACCGACGCGCTGCAGGTGTTCCGGAACGGCGAAGCGGATCCGGCCGCGTGGGCCGACGCACTGCGGGCGATCGACAACGCGGACGGCATGGTGTCGACGGTGGAGTTGTCGCTCCGCGCGCTCGACGACGGCGATCTCGGCGTCGCGTCGTGGTGCTGGAACGAAGACGCGAGCTGGGACGTCGCGTTCGCGCGCGCGCCGGACGGGTCGTTCCGCGTCCACGTCGCGCAGACCCCGACCTCCGGCGGCGTCGACCGCGCGGACTTCGCGTTCGCGGACGACGACCGAACCGGCGTCGTGTTCGTGTTCGCCGGTCACCCCACTCAGGCGTCCAGCGCGGGAGTGCTCGTGCTCGCGATGCGCGTCCGTGAGGTGGAGGATCCGAGCGACGACGAGGGCCGAGCGGCTTGGGATGCCGTCTGGGACATGGGCCGCTGATCCGAGGCGGCGCAGCCGCCGTAACCACAGGTGCCCGGCGAGGTCGTTGGAGCACGCCGTCGTCGTTCGGTTGCGGGCGAGGCCAGCGTTCCGAGCTACGACCTCGATCGCGTTGCGGTCCGAGTCACCCCTCGCGTCGCGGTGCGGAACCCGAACACGACTGCGGCGGCGATCACGACCGGTGCGAACGCCTGGATGCTGGCGCTCCAATGACCGGGATCGATCGCGAGCGGGAACGACAGCGCCACTCCCATCGCGACGAACGACGCGACCGTCGCGAGCAACCCGTGGCGCACGAGCACGGCGACGTGCAGTGCGATCGTCGCGCCGAACAACGCCACGACGACGATCTGCGGCAACAGCGCGAGGCCGGGCTGCGGCGGCAGCCAGACCAGCACCCACGCCACGACGCCGACGATCGCGACGAGCCACGTCCGCCGCAGCACGACGCGCAGCAGCACGAGCGTGAAGAACAACTTGAACGCCTCGCGCGCGAGGTCGACGCAGAGTTCGAGCAGCACGCCGATCGAGTGGCCGATGCCCGACAGCGCCTCTTCGGTCCCGGGGCGCACGAACAGCGGCGCGACGACCGTGGCCGCGTGCTCGCGCGCGATGCGGGCCGCGAGGCACAGCGCGAACGCGCCGAGCGCTCCCGCAGCGAAGCCGGCCAGCACGTCGCGACCGACGACCGGATCGGCGACGCGGCCGGTCAGCAACCGCGACCAGCCGACGACCGTGTGCGGCCACGTCCGGCGCACGAACGTCTCGATCGCGAAGTACTGCAGCGCCAGCAGCGCACCGACGGCGACGCCGTGCGTCATGCCACGCACGACGAGTCGCGCCATGCCGGCGAACCCGCCGCCGTGATCGCCGAGCAACACCGTGAACGCGACGACCGCCGCGAACGCGGCCGCGCCGACGCGCAGCGCACCGCCGACGTCGCCGCGCTTGCGGCGCACGGTCTGCAGCGAGACGAACAGCGCGATGCCGATCAGCGCGAGTTGCGCCACACCGCGCCACGCGGTGCGCGCCGGCGCCGGGGTCGCGTCGTCGAGCTCGGGCTGAGCGCGGAACCAGACCGGTTTGCCACCGAGCGTCGCGATCGAGACGACCCACGACGCATCGGCTTGCTGACCGCGGAACGCGCGGACGGAGTCCGCATACACCGGCGGAACGGGTGGTTCGTCGATCGGAGCGAATCCCGCGCGATCGAGCGCCGCGGCGCGCCACAGCACCGCGGCGGGGTCTTCGGTCGTCCGCAACCTCGAGGCTGCCGTCGGCGCGACGAGCCACTCGAGCAAGTGTCCGTCGACGTCGAAGCGCGTCGCGATGCCCCCGGTCGACGCGAGCGGCGGATCGGCGAAGCTCGCGCGCGCCTTCACGTCCGACGGTTCGAGGATGCGCCCCGCCTCGGCACGGCGATGGAAGAACTCGAGCGCTCGATCCCGTCGCGTCGCGCGGACGTCGGCGACGAACCCCGACGCTTCGTCGCCGTCGGTCAGCGCGTCGACGTCGGCGCCGAGCGCCCGCGCCAACTCGCGCGAACGGTCGACGAGGACGTCCTCGGGCAGCGGAGCCTCCCACCGATCGACGAGGCGCACGTCGGGCGTGAGCCAGACGATCCCGACCACGCCGAGCACGACCGCGAGGACGAACGCCGCCGCGTGCCGCGGAGCGATCGCTCCGCGCGCGCCGGCCGCGGCGATCATCGCCGGAGACGGTGTGTCGCCCGCCGCGAGCGCGAGCGCCAGCGGGTCGTGTCCCGGCAGCGACGCGAGCACGTCCATCGCGCTTTCCGGTCGGGACTCCGGGTCCGGCTCGAGGCACGCGAGGATCGCGCGCTCGACGTCCCGGTCGAGGTCGCGCACGAAGTCGGACGGCGGTCGCGGCGCGCGCGAGCGGGCATCGACGAGTTCCGTCATCGACGTGCCGTCGTAGACGCGGCGACCGGTGAACACCTCGTGCAGCACGAGGCCGAGGCTGTAGAGGTCGCTCTTCACCGACGGTGCGCCGCCGCACAACACTTCGGGCGCCATGTACGCCGGAGTGCCGACGACCGTCGAGCCGTCGACGCTGTTCCCGCGTTCGACCGCGATCCCGAAGTCCGTGATGCGGACGTCGCCGTCACCGTCGACCATGACGTTCTGCGGCTTCAGATCGCGATGCAAGACGCCGTGTTCGTGAGCTGCGAACAGCCCGAGGCACAGTTGCCGCGCGATCTGCAACGCCTTGTCGGCGGGCAGGCGGCCGATGCGGCGCAACAGCGACTTCAGGTCTTCGCCGTCGATGTACTCCATCGACAGGAACGGCACGCCGTCGACTTCGCCGACGTCGTGGACGCGACAGACGTTCGGGTGCGTGACGCGCCGGGCGAGCCTGGTCTCGGTCAGCAGTTGATCGACGAAGCGCGCGTCCGAGCGCAACGCTCCATCCATGAACTTCAGCGCGACGGGTACCGCGAGGCGGAGGTCGTCACAGAGGTAGACGCTGCCCATGCCGCCCTTGCCGAGCTTGCGCACGACGCGGTAGCGCTCGAGGACGGTGGTGCCGGGTTCGTAGGGTGTGAAGTCGGTCCCCATGAGGACGAGCACGGTAGCAGCCTTCGTCGCGGTGTTCCTCGCGCTCCATCCGTGGTCCGCGCGGCGAGACGCCTCGGATGTCGATTTTCCTCCACGGATCCGCCGGCGCATTCCTCTCGCGAGGGAACAACCCACCCCGCCAAAGGAATGAGCCATGAAGCCTTTCGTCCTCGAGGCCTGTGTCGTTGCTCTCGTGCTGGGCTCCGCGCCCGCAGTGTGGTCCCAATGCCAGACCCAGTCGGAGCCGCCGCCTTTGCCGAGCGTCGTGCCTCAGCAGTTCGGTCACGCGATCGACGTCGACGGCAACCGCATGGTCGTCGCGGCGATGTCGTTCGAGTCGGTCGGCCGTTTGTTCGTGTACGAGCGCGACGCGCAGGGTTGGCAATGGACGGCGACGCTCTCCGCCGACGTGCCGAATGGGCTGCTCGGGTTCGAGGTCGCGATCGAGGGCGACCGCATCGCCGCCGCGCGCAACGACGACAGCGTGGTCATGTTCGCGCGCGATCCGCTGACGAACACGTGGACGCAGTCGTTCGTCATCGTGCCCGGCGCCGCGGATCCCACGTTCGGATACGAAATGGACTTCGTCGACGGCAGGCTCGTGATCGGCTCGTTCTATGGAGACGCCAATCTGGAGAACTACGGCAAGGTCTACGTGTACGCCGAGTCCCCGTTGGGCTGGTCCCTGGTCCAGGAGATCGTCCCGAACGACTCGAAGCTCGGTCAGAACTTCGGCTACTCGGTCGAAGCGGACGGCAACCTGCTGCTGGTCGGTTCGGGCGAGACGATCAACACGTCTTCGCCGGGTGCCGTCTACGTGTTCCAGCTCGGCGCGAATGGCTACGTCCAGACGCAGAAGCTCGGCTCACCGACGTGGGCACCGGACGGCGAGTTCGGACACGACCTGCGGATCGCGAACGGTCGCGCGATCGTCGCGGCGGCGAACGAAGACGGCACGCGTGGTCTCGTCCACGTCTACGACGTGACGCCGAACGGACTGA
>JAEUIB010000597.1 GCA_016795255.1 Planctomycetota bacterium | reverse complement strand
GTCTCGCGCCTCATGCGCGGTCGTGCCTCCATCCTCGCGTTCGTCGCCGCCCTCGCCGGGTGCGCGACACCGTGCCCCAGCGAGGCGCGACTCGAGACGCCGGCGCAGACGATCGCGACCTTCCGCGATGCGCTCGCCTGCGACGCAGCCGTCAACGTCGAGTACCGCTGCCTGTCCGACGACGTGAAGGACCGCTTCGGCGGCTTCCAGGGCTACCAGATCGGTCGCGCGATCCTGCTGCACGACAATCCGCAGTTGGGCCTGCTGCTGCGCATCGTCGACATCGAGTCGCGCACGAAGATCACGCCGATGCAAGACGGCGTGCACGCGATCGCCCGCATCGCGGAGGGCGAGCAGGCGATCGAGCTCTTGCTGCGCAACGAGCCCGAGTACGTGCTGTTCCTCGCGAACGGCAAATCCGTGCGCGGCTTCGCACGCGACGTCGTCGTCGACGGCTCGGTGCCCGGCGAGATCACGATCCGGTTCGCCGACGCGAACCTGACGCGCGACCTCCCCGCCGGCGCGGACCTCAGGCAACACATCGAGATCCGTCCACGCTGGGTGATCGCGGAGATGCCGCGCCTCGTCGACGCGATCGAACGCGCACGCAACGGGCGCGATCCACGGAAGCTCCAGGAATAGTCCTTCACGGTGAGGGTGATCGATGGCGGACAAGATGGTGTTCTCGTTCGGTGGCGGCAAAGCTCGCGGTGACGCGAGCATGAAGGCTCTGCTCGGCGGCAAGGGCGCGAACCTCGCCGAGATGACGAACCTCGGGATCCCGGTGCCACCGGGCTTCACGATCACGACCGAGTGCTGCGCGTACGCGTCGAAGCACAAGAAGTGGCCGAAGGGCCTCGATCAGAAGGTCAAGAAGGCGCTGTCGAAGCTCGAGCAGCAGATGAGCCGCAAGCTCGGCGCGGCGAACGACCCGTTGCTGGTCTCCGTCCGCTCCGGCGCCGCCGTGTCGATGCCCGGGATGATGGACACCGTGCTGAACCTCGGCTTGAACGACAAGGCCGTGCGCGGACTCGCGGCGAAGACGAACAACCCGCGCTTCGCGTGGGACTCGTACCGGCGCTTCGTGATGATGTTCGGCAACGTCGTCTGCGGCGTCGCGCACGACAAGTTCGAACACCTGATGGACGAACTGAAGCGCGAGCGCGGCGCGCAGAAGGACACCGACCTCGACGCCGCGGCGCTCGAGGAACTCACGCAGCGCTTCCTGAAGATGTTCCGCAAGGAGACCGGCGAAGCGTTCCCGCAGGATCCGTGGCAGCAACTGCAGCGCGCGGTCGACGCCGTGTTCGCGTCGTGGGACAACGACCGGGCGGTCACGTATCGCCGGCTGAACGACATCCGCGGGCTGCTCGGCACCGCGGTCAACGTGCAGGCGATGGTGTTCGGCAACATGGGCCCGACCTCCGGGACCGGCGTCTGCTTCACGCGCGACCCGTCGACCGGCGAGAACGTGTTCTACGGCGAGTTCCTCGTCGACGCGCAGGGTGAGGACGTCGTCGCCGGCATCCGGACGCCGCGCCCGATCGCCGAGCTCGCGACCGAGATGCCCGACGTCTACGAGCGCCTCGTCGAATACAAGGACGCGCTCGAACAGCACTACACCGACATGCAGGACATCGAGTTCACCGTCCAGGACGGGACGCTCTACATCCTGCAAACGCGCTCCGGCAAGCGCACCGCGAAGGCCGCGGTCCGCGTCGCGGTCGAGATGGTCGGCGAAAAATGCATCGACAAGGACACGGCGATCCTGCGGGTCCAGCCGTCGTCGCTCGACCAACTGCTGCATCCCGACTTCGATCCGAAGGCCGAGAAGAAGGTCATCGCGAAGGGCTTGCCGGCGTCGCCCGGGGCCGCGTCGGGACGCATCTACTTCGACGCCGACGAGACCGAGGAAGCGAACGCTCGCGGCGAGAAAGTCATCCTCGTGCGGCACGAGACGTCGCCGGAGGACATCGGCGGCATGCACGCGGCACGGGGCATCCTGACCGCACGCGGCGGCATGACGTCGCACGCGGCCGTCGTCGCGCGCGGCATGGGCAAGTGCTGCGTCGCCGGCTGCGAGAAGATCGAGATCGACTACGCCGCGAAGACGCTGAAGGCCGGCGACGTCGTGCTGAAGCAGGGCGATTGGCTGTCGCTGAACGGCTCGACCGGCGAGGTGATCCTCGGCCAGGTGCCGACGGTCGACCCGCAGTTGTCGGCGGAGTTCGCGACGCTGATGAAGTGGGCCGACGCCCGCCGGCGCCTGAAGGTCCGCACCAACGCCGACACGCCGAAGGACTGCAACGTCGCTCGTCGCTTCGGCGCCGAGGGCATCGGCCTCTGCCGCACCGAGCACATGTTCTTCGAGGGCGACCGCATCATCGCCGTGCGCGAGATGATCCTCGCGTCGACGCTGGAGGCGCGGAAGAAGGCCCTCGCGAAGTTGCTCCCCTACCAGCGCGACGACTTCATCGGCATCTTCAAGGAGATGGACGGGCTGCCCTGCACGATCCGCCTGCTCGACCCGCCGCTGCACGAGTTCCTGCCGCTGAACGACGAGAACCAGGCCGAGATGGCGAAGGTCATGGGCGTCTCGGTCGACGTCGTGAAGAAGAAGGTCGCCGAGCTGCACGAGATGAACCCGATGCTCGGCCACCGCGGTTGCCGGCTCGGCATCACGTACCCCGAGATCTACGAGATGCAGGTCCGCGCGATCGTCGAGGCGGCCGCCTCCTGCGCGAAGAAGGGCACGAAGGTCGTGCCCGAGATCATGCATCCGCTGATCGGAACGGCGCGCGAGTTGGCGATCCTCCGTGAATTGACGGAGCGCGTGATCGCCGAAGTGCGCAAGGAGACCGGGTACCGCGGCGAGATCCTGATCGGCACGATGATCGAGGTCCCGCGCGCGGCGCTGACCGCCGCGGAGATCGCCGACCACGCGGACTTCTTCAGCTTCGGCACGAACGACCTGACGCAGATGACGTTCGGCTTCTCGCGCGACGACACCGGCGCGCTGCTGTCGGCGTACGTCGACCAGAACATCCTCGAGGTCGATCCGTTCCGCACGGTCGACGCGCGCGGCGTCGGGCGCCTGATGCGCTTCGCGGTCGACGAAGGTCGCGAGGCCAAGAAGAAGCTGAAGTGCGGCGTCTGCGGAGAGCACGGCGGCGATCCGAAGTCGGTCGCGTTCTGCGACGAGATCGGACTCGACTACGTGTCGTGCTCGCCGTACCGCGTGCCGATCGCGCGCCTCGCGGCCGCTCAGGCCGCGATCCACGCGGCGCGCAAGAAGAACGCCAAGAAGCACGACAAGAAGAAGTCGAAGAAGCGCGGCAAGTAGCCGCTCGCGCTCGGCGTGGACGACGAAACGGGCCCTCCCGGCCCTTGCCGGATCGGCCCGTTTCGCGTCCTGCGGTCGTGGCGCCGTAGCTTCGGCGGCCGCTCCGCGCGCGCGATGGCGGCGGCTCGGTCAGGTCTTGACCGTATCGCTCCACGCGCAGATGCGGTTGCCGCCGAGGCTCTTCGCCGTGCGAACGCCGCGGACGGCACGCTCGACGAAGTCGTCGACGCTCGAGACGTCGTCGCTCGGCAGCGCCGCGATGCCGACGCTCGCGCGGACCGGGATCTCGGTCTCGCCGGCGTGGACGCGTCGCTGGCAAACCTGCTGGAACACGCGGTCCGCCATGATGCGGGCGCCGTTCAGGTCGGTGTTCGGCAGGATCAGCAGGAAGCGCGCGTCGTCGACGCGACCGACGACGTCCACGTCGCGCGACTCGCACAGGAAGATGCCGGAGACTTCGAGCAGCATCTCCTGCGCCGCGCTCTTGTGCGGGGTCTTGTCGAGTTCGGCGTAGTTGTCGATGTCGACGAGGAGGATCGCGAGCGGATTGCCGTAGCGCCGCGACTTCTTGAACTCTTCCTCGAGCTTGAACGTCGTGTACGTGCGGTGATGGAGCCCGGTCAGCGGATCCGAGATCTTCGCGAGGAAGCCGTCGTTGCGGCTCGTCGTGTCGCGCAGCAGCGCCTTGACGAAGCGATCGCGCGCGCCGCCCTGACCGAGCAGCGCGTCGCCGCGGTCGTCGCCGCCTTCGGCCAAACGCAGGATCTCGTCGAGGTCGTCGTGCAGCATCGGGTCGGTGACCACCATGTCGGCGCCTTCGACGCGAGCTCGGCCGCGGCCGTAGTTGTCCCCGTTCTCGAGGATCAGCACGACCGGCACCGTGTGCGCGTCGGCGAGGGTCTTCACCTCGCGGCAGAGTTCGAATCCGGACATCTTCGGCAGCACGCCGTCGGCGACGACCAGGTCCGGCAGGTGGTCGCGCGCCTTCTCCAGCGCGTCACGGCCGTTGTCGGTGACGTCGACCTCGTACCCCTTGCTGCGCAGGAACTCGGCGATGGTCGCCGATCCAGCAGCATCCAAGCGACTGACGAGAGCTCGTTTGTTGGCGCCCATGCGGTTTCCTCCGTGTTCGCGCGGGACCGGGACTCCGCGTCAGGACACGCGGGCTCTGATCGGCTCGCGGACGGGCTCACTTGAACGGAAAACAGGAAAAAGGGCGACTGCGGCCGCGCCCTGCGGCGATTCGTCGCTGCTCGTCCGGCGGCGCCGCCGCGGAATCGGCGTTCCGCGAGGGATCAGCAAGCGATCAGCCCGCTTCGGCTTCGATCGCCTTCGCGACGTCGTCGGGGATCTCGACGTTGGAAACGGTGCTCTGCACGTCGTCGTGTTCGTCGAGCGCGTCGAGCAGGTCCAGCAGCTTCAGCGCGTCGTCGCGCCCCACGACCGTCGACGATTTCGGGATCGGGACGAGCTCGGCCTTGTCGACCTTGAACCCCTTGTCCGTGAACCCTTGGCGCAGCACCGCGAGCTTTCCCGGCTCGGCGAGTACTTCGAACGTGTCCCCGGCGCGCTTCAGGTCGTCGGCGCCGAGCTCGAGCACCGCCTCCATCAGCGCATCCTCGGTCGTGCTCGACGCCGCGAACACCAGGACGGCCTTGGTCTCGAACATCCACGCGACGGAGTTCGCTTCGCCCAGGTTGCCGCCGTGCGTCTCGAACAGCGTGCGCATCTCGGGACCGGTGCGATTGCGATTGTCGCTGAGGACTTCGACCAGCACGGCGACGCCGCCCGGCCCGTAGCCCTCGTAGCGGATCTCTTCGAGCTTCGCGCCGCCGAGTTCGCCGGTGCCCTTCTTGATCGCGCGCTCGATCGTGTCGCGCGTCATGTTCGCGGCCCGCGCCTTCTCGATCGCCAACGCCAGCCGCGCGTTGAACCGCGGATCGCCGCCGCCGATCCGTGCGGCGGACATGATGAGCTTCGAGTGCTTCGAGAACGCGGCGCCCTTCTTCGCATCGACCGCGGCCTTGCGGTGCTTGATGTTCGAGGCGTGGGAGTGACCGGCCATGACGAACGATGCTCCGTGAACGAACTCGACCCTTCGAAACGGCGAAGGAGCCCGTCCGCGCAAGTCTCTCCGCGGCCACCGCGGAAGGGACTCTCGCGACCGGGCTCCCGGTGCGTCCGAACTCGATCGCGCGTCAGCGCTTCGAGAACTGGAAGCGGCGACGAGCGCCGCGCTGACCGTACTTCTTGCGTTCCTTCATGCGGCTGTCGCGCGTCAGGAACCCGCTTTCCCGCAGGATCGGTTCGAGCGACGACTCCAGCATCTTCAGGATACGGCCGAGCCCGAGCGCGATCGCGCCAGCCTGTCCGGTCGGCCCGCCGCCCGAAACCGTCACCGAGACGTCGAACTTGTCGGAGGTCTTGGTGGCTTCGAACGGTCCGAGGACCGTCTGCATCGTCGGCATCGTCGTGAAGAACTGCTTCAGCGGGCGGCCGTTCACTTCGAACTTGCCGTCGCCGGGACGCATGCGAACACGCGCCACCGAGCTCTTGCGGCGGCCCGTCGCGACGGTCCAGCCACCTGCCAACGTCTTGATCGTGTCGGCCTCTTCCGTCATGTCATGCTGCTCCGTCACCGTATTCAAATCCACGCCGGAAACGGCTTCGGCTGCTGCGCGACGTGCGGATGGGACTCACCCGCGTAGATGCGCAGCTTCGCGGCCATGTGCCGCGCGAGCCCGTTCTTCGGCATCATCTTCTTCACGGCCTGCTCGATCACGCGAGCCGGGTTGGACGCGAACGTCTCGGTCAGCGGCGCGGAGCGCTGATTGCCGAGGTACCCCGAGTGCGTACGCAGGAAGCGCTTGCGCTCTTTCAGGGCCGGCGACACGCGGACCTTCGCGGCGTTGATCACGATGACGAAGTCACCCGTGTCGACGTGCGGCACGTAGGTGGGCTTGTGCTTGCCCATCAGGACCGTCGCGATCTTGGTGGCCATGCGGCCCAGCACCTGGTCGGTGCCGTCCAGAACCAGCCATTCGCGGTTGTCGGTCGGCTTCTGGCTGTTCGCCTTTGCCGTGGACGCGCTCATCGACGACTCCTGTCCGTTGCTCGCGTCGGCACCGGTCGCATGCCGTGCCGCCGCATCATGTTCCGAGGACCGTGCGGAAAACGAGGCAAGTTAGGGTTCGAACGCGAGAAGTCAAGGCTTGCCTGGCGCTGCCGCCTCGTCCTTGTATTCCTCGCAGCGGATCCACGTCCCGCCGCCCGCCTTGTACATCGGGTCCCCCTCCAGGTCGACGCGCACTTCGTCGAGCCCGGACAACCCGGGGAATCGAGCTTCGACCCGTTCCAGAGCCTTCACTTTGCGCTCGACGGGCTGTTCGGTGCTGCCGCTCGGGTCGGAACGCGCCCGGCCCCACCGGATCAACACGTTGCGATCGGTGACGAGATGGACGACGCCGGGGATCGCGCCGAGGCCGGTCGTCGGATGCGCGACGTCGATGGCCTGGATCTGCACGCGCGGCAGGATCCGCCGCTCGGACGAACAAACGTCGAGGACCTCGGCCGCGACGCGCGCGCCGGCGACGATTTGCGGATCGCCGGCGATCTCGCCGAGCTCGACGAACTTGTCCTCGGCGGCGCCGCGGATCTGCAGCCGCGGCGTGAACCCGAACGCGGTCGGGCGCGATCGCGGTTCCGCGTACAGCACGCGCCCCTGCCCGTCGACGAGCAGGCACGTGTCTCCACGATCGATCGTCGCGATCGGCTTGCGCATGATCATGTCGATGCGGACGCGGTTCGGGAACAAGCGCTCGACGGTCCGCACGTCTTCGATCCACCACGATGCCGCGCGCAGTTCGGCGCGCAGATCGTCCTCGAACCGTTCGGCGAAGATCGACCGCGGCCGCACGCTGCGCAGGTGTTCGCGCACGTTCGTCACGACCTCGTTCGGCATCCAGTGCGGGAGTTGGCCGTGGACCAACAGCGTCGGATCGACGATGAACCGCGGGTCTTTGCGCGCGGCGTCCGCGACGCGCTCGCCGACCAGGCCGAACACGACCAGCACCAACACGCCCGCGACGACCTTCGCGATCGGCGTCAGCCGATCGCGAAGGATCCGCGGATCGATGCGAGGTTTGCTCGTCGTCTTTCGCGCCGCCTTCATCGTGCCCCATCCGTATCGCGCGCGCGTCCCTCCGGACGCACGACGATCGCCTGATCGCCGTTCATCGAAGCGACCCTCCGACCCGGACGACACGTCCGCGCCGGAGGGCCGCGTTCACGCGTTCGCAGCCGTTCCGATCAAGGAACGCGCGTCGTCGCACCCGCCGGTCGCGAGGCTTCGATCACGCGACGATCGTCGGTGCCCGCGCCACGCATCAGCGCTTCGCAGTCCTCGATGTACATCTCGAGGGTCGTGACGATCGCGTCGAGCCGCTCGCGCTCGAGAGTGACATTGCGATCGGCCTTGTTCACGTCGAGCTCGTGTCCGAACAGGTCGACGATGACCTTGACCGAGTTCAGACGTCGACCGAGCTTCTCCAACGTGCCGCCCGTCGGCTTGTCCATGTTTCGACCTCTCCCGTAGGTGGTGAGTCGGGGATGAAAAGGGAAATGGGAATGGAACGTCCGGGACGCCCCGCGGCCCGGTCCAGGGTCCAGATTCAAGCGCCATCGAGGCCGACTCTCAACAGGGCGCACGAAATCGCGATCCACGAATCGCGCATCCGCGGCAGCCGCGGCTTGAATCGCGACGTCGCGCACTGAATCATGCGGCCTTCGACGGTGCGGTGCAGCTTGCCCCAGGACGACGGATCTTCTTCACGGTCCCCCGCGGACACGACACCCCCGGCCATTCGCCGGTTCCGCGGCTACACGCTCAACCCGTTCCAGATCGAGGCACTGACCGCGATCGAGGCCGGTCGCTCGGTGCTGTTGTCGGCTCCGACCGGCGCCGGCAAGACGCTGGTCGCCGAGTACGCGATCGAGGAAACGCTGTCGAAGGGACGCCGCGCGATCTACACCGCGCCGATCAAGGCGCTGTCGAATCAGAAGTACCGCGACTTCAAGGCGCGCCCCGAAATCGAAGTCGGGATCATGACCGGCGACGTC
>JAEUIB010000591.1 GCA_016795255.1 Planctomycetota bacterium | reverse complement strand
GTCCTGGCCACCGAAGTTCAACTGCTGCGACAGCGGGACCAGCGGACCGCCCCACGTACCGACGACGGTGAAGTGGCGCTGGATGATGCCCGGCGCGTTCAACACCGACGAAGGCGGCGGGACCGGCGGGAACGCACCGGCGCTCGGGAGCTGCGACGAGAAGCACAAGCGGCTGATCATCGCGAGGCCCGTGTTCGTGTCGCGGTGCGTGACGTACACGCCGCCGGCGGTGCCGGCCGACGCACCCGGGAACGAGCCCGGATCGAACGTCATGCCCTTGATGTCGGAGAACTGGCCTTCGCCTTCCCAGCGGACCGAGTCGGCGCCGATGCCGGTCGCGCCCGACGGACCCGATTCGTAGATGACGACCTTCGCCGTCTGCTGGCTCGCGATGTAGCCGAAGTAGATGCCCGCCGTCCAACCCGAGATCAGCTGACGCGGCGAGAGCACGACGTCCCACGGCCGCTTGACGCTGGCTTCGGTGAGCATCTTGCGCACCGTCTGCGTCTTCGGGTCGAGGATCGACACCGAGTTGCCGAGGTAGTTGCAGACGAACACGTCTTCGCCGTCCGGCTGGACCGCGACCGCGCGGGGACCGTTGCCGACCTTGATGCGGTTGATTTCCGTGTGGAAGAACGCACCGAACGGATCGCTGCCGACGATCGACACCGTGTCGTCACCGTAGTTCGACACGTAGATCCGCTTGTTGTCCGGCGAGAGGCCGAGGCCTTCGGGGTCCGGCAACTTCAGCTTGTCGATGACCGCGAAGTTGTTCGAGTTCAGGATCTTCAACTCACCCGAGTTGCGATCGGTGATGTAGAGGAAGTTGCCGATCTGCTGACGCGCGCCGTACGTCACGCCCGCGGTGAACGATTGCGGGTTCGGTCCGTTGTGCGCGAACGTCGGGAAGACGTCGCCCGCGAGCGGGTTGATCGGGTTCGGCAACAGCATCTTCAGACCGCCGCCACCGGCTCCGAACACTTCCTCACCTTCGAGCACGAAGGCGGGATGCAGCAGGTCCTGCTTCGAGAACACGATGTCCAGCGGCTCGAGGCCGACAGGCAGTCGCAGCGGCGGCGGGTTCGGGAGCGGCGGGTCGGAGATCGAGTTGCGGTTCAACGCCGTGCCGAGCAACGACGCGTGGAACGCGGCGTTCACCCACGGGTTCAGCGTGTCGAAGAACAGCGTGTCGAGGAAGTCACCGACCTGGACGTCGCCGATCGATCCGACCGACGGGTTGCGCGCCAGACGCGGATTGCCTTCCGAGTTCTTGACGACCGTCTCGAAGCCCTGCGAGAAGATCCCGAACGGGTTGTTGGCGTTCGCCGTCGAACCGCTCGATCCTTCGTTGATGCCCGGGATCGGCGTCGGTCCACCGAGGTGACCCGGCGGATTCGCGCCGAGACCGATCGGGCTGACCGCGGACCCGTCACCGAACGTGTTCGGGTTGCAACCGAGCAGGTACGTCGGGTTGGTCAAGCACGCGGTGATCTGCGTGAGGTTCGACACGAGGATCAAGCGCTCGGTCGCCGGGTCGTTGGTCTCCATGCCGTCACCGTTCAGGTTGACGGCGCCGAGCCCGGATCCCGACAAGCACGAGTAGTACAGGACACCCGGAGCGACCGGGGCGTTCGTGAACGCGCGTCCCTTGTTCGAGCGGAAGTTCTTGGTCGAACTCGCCGCGTCGTCGAACAACTCGTTGTAGAGCGACGTCGGTGCCGACGTGACGGTCTGGTTCACCGGATCGTTCGTGTTGTTCGAGTTCACCGCCGCGCGCAGCGCGGTCAACGTGATGTCGACGTTGCCCGGCAGCTCGAGCACCGGGTCGATGATGTACTCGGACAGATTGTTCGGGTTGATCGGGCGCACGTCGAACGGAACGGTGAAGTTGACGACCCCGTTCGGCGTCGCGGTGATCCGGAAGTTCGGATACAGCGGCACCAGCAGGTTGGCCGGGTTCGGGATCACGTTCGAGTTCGCGTTGTAGAGCAGCGGGATCACCGGGTTCGCCGCGTTGAACGCCTCGACGGCGGCCGCCGAGAAACCGACCGACTGCGGAACGACCGGCTCGCTGAACGTCAGCACGTAGCGGCTGAACGACTCGATGACCTGCGCCGGGTTGCCGTTGATCGTCACGAACGTCGGCGGCGACACCGGCGACTTCGGCGTGATGCCGGTGACCGTCAGCGGCTGCGCGCCCGCGGTACGCGGCGCGCCCGTGCCGTCGTCGAACTTCAACACCCAGAAGCCGTTGATCGTCTTCTTGTTGACTTCGACGATGCGCACGCGCACTTCGGTGATCGCGGCCTCGACCGTGTCCGCAGTCCCGTCGTTGCCGAACGCGGCGATCGAGTTGACGTCCTCGTCGGTCGGCAGCGTCGCGATGTACGCGAACACACTCTTGCCGAGCAGCAGGTTCTTGCCGTTGTTCGGATCGAGCCACGCCGGGAAGCCCGGGTTGTTGGCGATGTTGACGTTGTCGACGTTGCGACCGTTGATCGTCGGGATGCCCGCGAGCGGGTTGCCGTTCTGATCGGTGATCTGGACGTTCGGCGTCAGGTTGAACGTCGCGGCGGTGTCGACCGTCCGCTTCATGATCGACTTGCGCGCCTTCTTGGCGTTGATGTTCATCGGGAACTTGATCCGGATGAACTGGTTCGCGCCGTTCGCTTGGCCCGGGATCAGCGGCATCGGATTGACCGACGTCGGGTTCAACACGACGTGGGCCATGTTGCCGGTGTTCGGATCGAAGCGGTAGTTCGCGTTCGCTTGCGCCTCGGTCAGCGAGAACACCGCACCCTGGTTCGGGCCGATCGAGGCCGAGACCTGGATGATCGGATCGTTGATCCCGCCACCGGGCTTGTCCGCGAAACCCTTGCCGCCGAAAGCGGCCGGGGTGGCGAGGAGGCCGACGAGTACAGCGCTCGAAATCCGTCGGATGGTCATGAGGACTCCGTCCATCGTTCTGCGTTCCAGGTGCCTGCCGCCCCGAGTGATTCACCTCGACTCGTGAGAGTCGGAGCAGCTCGGGAAGCAGAGGCGGGCGGGATCCTAGAGGCAATCTTCGTACCACGCCAAGCGATTTACCGATCCCTTGCCAGAGTTCGACTTACGGCCTTGCTCGCGTCGCGGGCGGTGTGCGGAGTCGAACGTTTTGCGGTCGGCGAAGCGAGATCGCACGGTGCCTCTTCTAGCGGGATCGCCGAGCCGTTAAGACGGTGCGCCGATCCTGGCGACCGAGGCAGTCTTGGGCACCCTCACCTATCGACTCGAAGCGAACGACGGTGCCGCGCGAGCCGGCACGATCGACGTCCGCGGGAAGCGCTTCGAGACGCCGGCGTTCATGCCCGTCGGGACCGCGGCGACCGTCAAGGCCCTGGCACCGTCGGACCTGCGCCGCGCCGGCGCGCAGATCGTGTTGTCGAACACGTACCACCTTCGTCTGCGCCCCGGCCACACGCGCATCCGCGAGTTCGGCGGGCTGCATCGGTTCATGGCCTGGGACGGTGCGATCCTGACCGACTCCGGCGGCTACCAAATCTTCTCGCTGCGTGACCGCGTGAAGGTAGACGACGACGGCGCCACGTTCTCGTCGCACCTCGACGGCGAGATCATCCGCCTGACTCCCGAGGAAGCGCTGCGCATCCAGGACGCGCTCGACTCCGACATCGCGATGGTGCTCGACCAACCCGTGCCGTTGCCGGCGGATCCGGGTCTCGTGCAGGTCGCCGCGTCGCGGACGCTGCGCTGGGCCGAACGCTCGATCGAGTTCCACCAGGCCGAAGTCCACAGCGGCCAAGCGTTGTTCGCGATCGTCCAAGGCGCGATCGACCTCGACCAGCGCCGCGCTCAAGCCGCGAAGCTGACGACGATGCCGTTCGACGGCTTCGCGGTCGGAGGACTCGCCGTCGGCGAATCCGAGCGCGAGTTCGCCGCGACGCTCGAATCGACGTTGCCGAACCTCCCCGCACACAAGCCGCGGTACGTGATGGGTGTCGGTTATCCCGAGGACCTGCTGCTCGCGATCGGGCACGGCGCCGACATGTTCGACTGCGTGTTGCCGACGCGACACGCGCGCACCGGCCAAGCCTTCACGTCGCGAGGAGTGATCAAGCTCCGCAACGCGCGCTGGCGCACGTCGCGCGAACCGCTCGATCCGACGTGCCCGTGCGAAACGTGCACCCAGTTCACGCTCGG
>JAEUIB010000584.1 GCA_016795255.1 Planctomycetota bacterium | reverse complement strand
TCGAGCGTGACCCACGCGAATCCGGCCTGACGCACGCCGGCGACGATCTGCGTCCGCAACTCGGCCAGCGCGCGTTCGAGCTCGTCGCGGCCGAGTTCGATCCGCGCGACGTCCCCGTGATGCCGAACGCGGACCTGGCGGAGTCCGAGCGCGCGCAGCGCGGCCTCGGCGCGCTCGACCTGCGCCAACATCGCCGCGTCGATCGGCGTGCCGTACGGGATCCGCGACGCGAGGCACGCCGACGCCGGCTTGTCCCACAGACCGAGACCCAGCGCGCGACTCGCCGCGCGAACGTCGGCTTTCGTCAGCCGCGCTTCGAGCAGCGGCGCGCGAACTCCGTGCTCGTGGGCCGCGCGGTGGCCGGGGCGGAAATCGCCTTCGTCGTCGGCGTTCGCGCCGAACGCCAGATGGTCGAGTCCATGCGCGCGCGCGAGCGGCGCAAGCGTCTCGAACAGCGAGCGCTTGCAGTGGTAGCAGCGGTCCGCGTCGTTCCGCCGATACGCGTCGTCGTCGAGTTCGTGCGTCCGGACGAACAAGTGGGGGACGCCGAGCGTTCGCGCGAACGCGATCGCGTCGGCGCGATCGACGTCGGGGTACGACTCGGAATCGGCGGTGACCGCGAGCACGCGCCCGGGCAATTCGTCGACGCACAACCGCAACAGCAGCGCCGAGTCGATCCCGCCCGAGAACGCGACGACGACGCCTCCGTGCAGTTCGCGCACGCGGGTGCGGGCCAGCTCGAGCTTCGACGTCCAGCTCGCCTCGGCGGCCGTGGTCACGAGTGGATGCGCCCGTGGGCCGGCGACGACGCGTGGGCCCACGGACGCTTCGGCATGCGTCCGGCGTGGAACGCTTCCCAGCCGGCCTGCGCGCCGAGTTTCATCGCCCGCGCCATGCGCTCCGGGTCCTTCGCCAACGCGACGCCGGTGTTCAACAGCACGCCGGACACGCCGAGCTCGAACGCGATCGCGACGTCCGACGCGGTGCCGACGCCGGCGTCGACGATCACCGGCACGTTCAGCGTGTCGACGATGATGCGGATGTTCTGCGGGTTCAGGATGCCTTGACCGGTTCCGATCCCCGAGCCGAGCGGCATCACCGCCGCCGCGCCGGCCTTCTCGAGATGGCGGGCGAGCACCGGGTCGTCCGACGTGTACGCCATGACGACGAACCCTTCGGCGACCAGCACCTTCGTCGCTTCGAGCGTCGCGATGGGATCGGGCAGCAGCGTCTTGTCGTCGGCGATGACCTCGAGCTTGATCAGATCGGTGTCGAGCAACTCGCGCGCGAGCCGCGCGGTGCGCAGCGAATCTTCGATGCTGTAGCAACCCGCCGTGTTCGGCAGCAGTTGGATGCGGGATCGATCGATGTGATCGAGCACCGTCTCCTTCGCGTTGAAGTCGACGCGGCGTACCGCGACGGTCACGCAGTCGACTTCGGCCGCGGCGAACGCGCGCTTCATCGAATCGAAGTCCGGGTACTTGCCGGTGCCGAGGATCAGGCGCGACTTCAGCGTGTACGGACCGACTTTCAGTGCATCCATGAGAAGTGCATCCATGAGCTCAACCTCGGGTTCAGCCTCCGCCGACGAGCGTGACGATCTCGACCGCGTCGCCGTCGGCCAGCAGGGTCGTCGCGTGCAGGGCGCGCCGCACGATCGTCTTGTTCACTTCGACGGCGACGAGTTCGGTCGGCTTGGTGGAGCGCGCGACCAGATCGGCGACGGTCGTGCCGGACTCCACTTCGGACGGCGTGCCATTCAGGACGATGCGCATGTCGAGTTCCCGCGCGTCCGATCACGTCGCCGCGCGCGACGAGTATAGACCCGGTCCGCGACCCGTCGTCAGGGGCCGTCGCCGACGAGCGTTCGGAATCGTTCCGTCGCGCGCAGCGGTGCGAGGTCGCCGTCGCGACGAAACGCCGCACGATCGAGCTCGGCGCGCCGCGGAACGGACGCGTTCCAGCCGTCGAGCCGCTCGAGCCACGTCATCGCGTCGTCGAAGCGGCCGACCTTCGCCGCGACCCGCGCGAGTCCGGCGAGATTGCCGCCGGTCGGTGGCACGGTCGCGAGCGCGCGGACCGCCAGCGCCTCGTCGTCGATCCACGCCGCGCAGAGCAGCACGACGTCTTCGTTCATCGGGTCGGCGGCGAACGCGGCCGCGAGCGTCGCTCGCGCGGCGGACTCGTTGCCGGTCGCGCGGGGGCCGCGGGCGCGAGCGAGCAGCGCCTCCGCCTCGCGATCGCGCACCGGCGAGCGCAACGGCGGCGTCCCCTCGGGAGCGCGGTCCTGGACGTCCTCGATCTCCGCCAAGATCGACAGCTCGCCGATCTGCCGCAACGTCGACGCGGCGGCCTCCAGCGCCTGCGCGGCGTCCGCCGGCCGGCCGAGGTCGACGAGCGCGCGCGCCCGGGCGATCCGCAGCTCCGCCTCGAGCCAGCGATTGACCCACGGTTCGGTTCCGTCCAGTCGTTCGAGGTCGCGCGCGGCGACCGCTTCGGCTTCGTCGACGCGACCGACGGCGAGCAGCGCCTCGACGCACCGCAGGTGCTGCCACGACTTCACGCGCGAGCGATCGTCGCTGGCATCCGGCCCGTTGACCGGACCGGTGATCGGCGCGAGGCCGATGCGGATCGTCGACGAGGCCGCGATCCGCATCAGCGCGTCGGTCAGCGCTTGGAAGAAGCGGACGCTGAACTCGCCTTCGCCGCGCCGCCGCAGCAGATCGAGCAGCGCCGCGGGACCGAACGGTCCGGTCATCGCGTCGTCGAACGTGCAGTAGTCCTGTTCGAACGGAGCATGCAGGATCGCGTGGTCGAGCGCCGCCGTCGCCGCGTCGGCGCGACCGGCGTGCAGCGCGATCAACGCGCGCATCAATTCGAGGCGACACCGGACGACCTTGCGTTCGCGGCGATGCTCGCGAGGTTCACCGAAACGCACGATCGCGCGTTCGACTTCGGCCGCAGCGGCGCCATGGTCGCCGTCCAGCAGGGCGAGCGCCGCCAAGCCGAGCCGCGCGTCGGCGTCGTCCTTCGCGAGGACCGGCGAGCGCAGATCGACGCTCGACCGGACGGAGAGGTCCCGCAGGATCGCGCGGGCTTCGTCGCGTCGTTCGAGGTACAGGCCGAGGCCGGCGGCGTAGCGCAGCGCCAAATTCTTGTCGCGCGGCGCCGCCCGCGACGCGGCCGCCAGCAGCGCGACGCCGTCTTCGAGGCGCGCCGCGGCCATCGCTCGCTCGGCGATCGCGAGGATCGCGGCGCGCGCCGCAGCCCCGGTCGCCCCCGGCTCTCCGATGTCGTGCATGGCGGCGCGCGCCGCGGCGTCGTCCCCGACGGTCGCGAGCGCCGTCCAGACCGGAGCCCGATCGCGAACGACGGCTTGCCCCGCGGCGCCGAGCGCCAGTTCGAGCAGCGCGTCCCGCGCGAACGGCTGTTCGAGGGCGGCCGCGAAGTCCGCTGCGAGTTCGGTGGCGACCACGTGCGACGTCGTCGCGAGCTCGGCGACGATCGGCGCGAAGCCGCCGCCGACGGGGCGGGGGGCGGCGTCGACGAACCGTCGCAGATCGGTGATCGACGCCCGCTCCACCCAGCCGCGGATCCGCGCGACGCGCTCCGCGGTCGGCTCGGCGCGCAGGTCGAGCGCGGCGGCCGCCAGCCGCTCGGCCGGCCCGCCGGTCGACCACGCCGTCGCCAGCAGCGCGTCTTCCGCGCGCGCAAACGGTTGTTCGATCACGGCTTCGAGGGACTCGAGGACGGCGGCGCGGGGCGACCCGGGACCGTCGGCGGCGGTCGCGTCGTGTAGCGCCAAACCGAGCACCGCGAACCCCACGAGCCGGGCACGACCGGGGAGCCAACGGCGCGCCGCACGCGGCGTCGCGCCCCGCACGCGCGCGTCGCGTGCACCGTTGCATCGGAACTGGACGAGGTTTAGGATCACGCCTCACACGCTTCGGGGTAGGACCTCAGAGAGTGGGCTCTGCCCGCTCTTTTCGTTTGGTGACCGTCCTTCCTCCGAAGCAGCTCGAGTCCGCTGATGGCGGCGGATCGAGCCCACGGTCGGCGCGTTGCCGCGCCGTTCGTCTTGGTTTTGACCGCGACGCGGTCCGCAACGGAGCAGGATGGACGCACGATGAACGGTCAGGAACTGATCCGCCTCATCGACACGATTCACCGGGACAAGGATATCGACAAGGACATCCTGTTCGAGGGGATCGAGGCCGCGCTGCTCACCGCCGCGCGCAAGAAATACGGCGAGCGCCCGAACCTCCAGATCGAAATCGACCGTGAAACCGGCGAGATCATCCCCTGGGAAGGTGAAGAGGAAGCGACGGACATCGACCTGAAGGATCTCGGCCGCATCGCCGCGCAGACGGCGAAGCAGGTGATCATCCAGCGCATCCGCGACGCGGAGCGGGACGTCATCTACGGCGACTACGAGCACAAGGTCTACTCGATCGTCACCGGCACGGTGCAACGCATCGAGGGCGGCAACGTCATCGTCAACCTCGGCCGCGCCGAAGGCATCATCCCGCGGCACGAAAAGGTGCGCGGCGAGAACTACAACCCGGGCGATCGCGTCAAAGCGATCATCTACGACGTCAAGAAGGTCGGCCCGAAGGTGAAGATCATGCTGTCGCGCTCGGCGCCGGAGATGGTCCAGAAGCTGTTCGAGCTCGAGGTGCCCGAGATCGCCGACCACGTCATCGAGGTGAAGGCGATCGCGCGCGAGCCGGGCTTCCGGACGAAGCTCGCCGTGGTGTCGAACGATTCGCGCGTCGACTGCGTCGGCGCGTGCGTCGGCATCCGTGGCACGCGCATCAAGTCGATCACCGACGAGTTGAACGGCGAGAAGATCGACATCATCCGGTGGAGCGACAACCTCCCCGAGCTGATCGTCAACGCGCTGCGTCCCGCCGTCATCTCGAACATCGACCTCGACGAGCGCAACAAGGTCGCGGTGGTGCTGGTCGCGGACGACCAACTCTCGCTGGCGATCGGCCGCAAGGGCCAGAACGTCCGTCTGGCGTCGCGCCTGTCGGGCTTCGAGATCAAGATCCAGAGTCCGACGCAGGCCGCCGTCGCGGACATCGAACCCGGCTCCGCCGAGGACCTCGAGACCCGCGCAGCGACCGAAGCGCTGCTGCAAGGCGGTTCGACCCCGCCGGCATCCCATACGAACGAAGACAGCAAGGGCACGTCGGACGCCGGTTGACGGCATCCATGACGCGAGGTGCATTCAGGCGATATGAGGCTGCACGAACTGGCGAAAGAGATCGGGGCCGAGAGCAAGCTGCTCTTGCAGCTGGCGAAGGAACTCAATCTCAAAGCCAAGAACCATTCGGCGACTCTGGCGCCTGGTGAAGTGGCGTTGTTGAAGGCGGCGTATCGCGAAACCTACGGCGATGCGGCCCCCGCTCCCGAAGTCGCGCCGGTCGCCGTCGAAGAACCGGCGAAGGACGCGAAGGCCGCTCCGCGTCGGCGTCGCGCTCGCAAGTCCGACGAACCGGGCGGCGACGAAGCCGGCGGCGACGGCCTCGGGCACGAAACCGACGCCGAAGCGACCGACGCGATGCAGACCGCCGACGGCGCGGATCGCGCCGCCGAGACCGAGTACGAGCCCGAACCGATGCCTGAGCCGGCGCTCGAGGCCGAACCGGCCGTCGAAACCGAGCCCGCGGTCGCCGCCGAGTCGCGCGACGACGGCGGTTCCGCGCCGGTCGAGCCGGCAGCGCCGGCCGTCACGCACACGCACAGCGCTCCTGCCCCAGCACCGGCCGCGCCGACGGCGCCGCATGCTCCGCACGCTCCGCATCCGACTCCGGCCGAGCCGAAGCCGGTCGCCACCGCGGCATCGCGGTCGACGGAGATCGCGCCGACGACCGGCAAGGTCTTGCAGGTCCCGACGCCGCGCCGTCGTCCCGCGACCGGCGCGAAGATCGTCGGCCGCATCGAGCTGCCGCAGGAAGAGATCCAGCGCAGCCGCAACATCGCGGCGCAAGCCCCGACCCCGGGTGGCGGCGCGGCGACCCAGGACGAGACCGACGCGCGCGACGAGCGCTTCGGCGGCAAGGCGACCGATCGCGACGAGAAGCGCAAGCAGTCGGTGCTGAAGCCGAAGCCGGACGCGTCGCTGTGGACGCCGGAAGACGAAGAAGACCCGCTGCTGCAAGGCATCCGCGTCGGTCACGTCCAGCGTGGTCCGCACGGCCGCCGGCCGCCTCGCCGCGTGGGCCCGCGCAAGTCGGGCCGCAAGAGCCCGGTCCTCGCCCCGACCGGCGCCATCGACATCACCGTGCCGATCAGCGTTCGCGACCTGTCGCAACTGCTCGGCGTGAAGGTGAACCAGTTGATCAACTTGTTCATGCGCAAGGGCCAGATGCTCGGCATCAGTGCCGCGCTCGACGAGTCCGCGGTGCTCGAGGCCGCGACCGAACTCGGAAAAGAGGTCAACATCACGTCGGCGAAGGGCAAGGAAGAGGCGTTCCTCGAGCAGCAGGACGCGCTCCACAAGGAGATGGCCGAGAAGGAGCCGACGACGAAGAAGCGTCTCGCGCGTCCGCCGGTCGTCGCCTTCCTCGGACACGTCGACCACGGCAAGACGTCGTTGCTCGACAAGATCCGCGCGACGAACATCGCGGCCGGCGAAGCCGGCGGCATCACGCAGTGCACGCGTGCGTACACGGCGAAGGCCCCGTCCGGCCAGTCGATCACATTCCTCGACACGCCGGGTCACCGCGCGTTCACCGAGATGCGTTCGCGCGGCGCGAACATCACCGACATCGTCGTGCTGGTCGTGGCCGCCGACGACGGCGTGATGCCGCAGACCGAAGAAGCGATCCAGCACGCGAAGGCGGCGGACACGCCGATCGTCGTCGCGCTGAACAAGTGCGACAAGCACGAGGCGAACCCCGACCGCGTGCTCCAGCAGCTCGCGCAGAAGAGCGTGATGGTCGAGGAATGGGGCGGTGAAACGCTCGCCGCCAAGGTCTCGGCCACCACGGGCGCCGGCATCCCCGACCTGCTCGAGAAGATCCTGCTGCAAGCCGAGATCATGGACATCACGGCCGATCCGGGCCGTCCCGCGCTGGCGACCGTCCTCGAAGCGAAGAAGGACGAGAAGCTCGGCGCGATCGCGACCGTCCTCGTCCAGGAAGGCACGCTGCGCGTCGGCGACATCCTGCTCGCGGGCACCGCGTACGGCCGCATCCGCGCGCTGATGAACGACGTCGGGCAGTCGGTCCAGGAAGCTGGTCCGTCGACGCCGGTCAACGTCATCGGCCTCGGCGCCGCGCCGGATGCCGGCGAGAAGGCCTACGTCGTCGAGAACCTGAAGAAGGCGCGCGACGTCGCCGAGGAACGCGAAGCCAAGGAACGCGCCGCGCGCGTCGCGGGCCCGGCCCCGACGTCGACGATCACGCTCGAGAACCTGTTCCAGAACCTCGAAGCCGGCAAGGTCGAGGAGATCCGCGTCGTGCTGAAGGCCGACGTGAAGGGCTCGATCGAAGTGCTGCGTCGCGAGCTCGAACTGCTGAAGACGAACGAGGTCAAGGTCCGGGTCATCCGCGACGCCCTCGGCGGCATCAGCGAAGACGACGTGCTGCTCGCGGCGGCGTCGAAGGCCGTCATCATCGGCTTCAACGTCGTCGCCGACGACAAGGCGCGTCAGCTCGCCGAAGCGCGCGGCACCGAACTCCGCACCTATCAGGTCATCTACGAACTGATCGACGACCTGAAGAAGGCCATGGAAGGCGCGCTGTCGCCGGTCTCGAAGGAGACGATCCTCGGCCACGTCGAGATCAAGGAAGTCTTCAAGGTCAGCAAGCTCGGCAACATCGCCGGTTGCATCGTCCGCGACGGCATCGTGCGCCGCAATGCGCAGATCCGCCTGACGCGCGAGGGCCGCGTGATCTACACGGGCAAGCTCGAATCGCTGAAGCGCTTCAAAGAGGACGTGCGCGAGGTCAAGGAAGGCCTCGAGTGCGGTCTGCGCGTCGAAGGCTACGACGACATCAAGGTCGGCGACGTCGTCGAGGCGTTCGAGGTCTCGCAGGAGAAGCGCCTGCTCGGCCCGATCTGATCGACGCGGTCGTCGACGGACGGCGCCGTACGGGATTCCGCGATGCTCGAAGTCGGCGTGCTCGAAGCCAGACTGGTCGTGCGCTCGTCGCATTCGCTGAAGGACAAGCGCCGCGTCGTGCGCCAGATCAAGGACCGCGTGAAAGCGCGCTTCAACGTCTCGGTCGCCGAAGTCGACGATCAGGATCTGTGGCAGTCGATCGTGCTCGGTTTCGCGGCGGTCGGTTCGGATTCCAGTCAGGTGGCGCACGAACTCGAAGAGATCCTGCGCCAACTCCGCATTCATCCCGAGGCGGAACTGGTCGACCATTCGCTCGAGATGTTGTGACGGTGGGGCTGCGATGAAATACGAACGCGGAACTCGGCTCGCGGAGCGCATCAAGGAGCGTGTCGCACAGGTCATCCTGTTCGAGCTGCACGATCCTCGCATCGGCTTCGTGACGGTGACCAGGGCGAAGATGTCGAAGGACATGTCGAGGATCGAGGTCTACTACTCGGTGCTCGGCACGGAAGGCGACCGCTCGCGCGTCGAGCACGCGCTGCAAGACGCCCGCGGCTACGTCCAGCACGAGATCGCGAAGGTGTGCGAGACGCGCTCCGTCCCGCACCTCGAGTTCGTGTTCGACCGCTCGGTCGAGGGCGCGTTCAAGATGGAGCGGCTGCTCGACGACCTGAAGAAGGAGCGCGGCGACGAACCCGCGCCGCCGACCGATGCGTCCGCCCCGGACGACGAGAAGCCGGAGGCCGAGAAGAAGGACGACGACGCGTGATGGACGCGAACGCACTCGAAGCGAAATTCGCCCGCATGCTGGCCGACGCCAAGGCGCAATGCGATTCGGTGACCGAGGCGCACAAGCGCTGGAACCGCGTCGAGGAAGCGATCGATCCGGTCTGCGAGGACGCGATCTTCCTGCTCGACCGCATCGGCCGCATCGACCAGGCCGACGAGATCCACAGCCACATGGCGCTCGACGAACGCTTCGACCTCCTCACCGAGACCTTCGCGCGCGAGAAGGAAGCGATCCGC
>JAEUIB010000767.1 GCA_016795255.1 Planctomycetota bacterium | reverse complement strand
ACGATCGTCCGCGGCCGATCGCGCGTGCGGCAGGATGCCTTCCTCGAGCGCCGTCAGATGGACGACCGGGAACTCGAGGCCCTTCGCCGAATGCAGCGTCATCAGCGTGATCTTCGGCAAGCCGTCGCCGACGTCGTCGCGCGCGCGCAGCAACGCCGTCTGCGCGATGAAGTCTTCGAGCGAGCCGTCTTGCGTCGACTGGTCGTACTCGGCGAGCGCGACGCGCAATTCGTCGACGTTCTCCAGTCGCTCGTCGACCAGCGGATCCGCCATTTCGGCGAGGTGATCGCGATAGCGGGTCGCCGTGAGGATCCGATCCAGCAGCGGCAGCACCGGCGAGCGCGGCGCCTCCAGCAGGTCGCGCATCAACTGCGAGAACTCTTCCAAGCCGCGTCGCCCCGGACCGCGCAGATCGACCCAGCACGACGGATCGCGGACCACGTCGAGCAACGGCCGCCCGGTGGCTCGCGCATGGTCGCGCAGGATCGCGACGGTCTTCGCGCCGATGCCGCGCGCCGGCACGTTGATGATCCGCGTCAGATCGACCACGTCGGCCGGGTTCGCGATCAGGCGCAAGTACGCGAGCAGGTCCTTGACCTCGCGCCGCTCGTAGAACTCGACGGCGCCGACGATCACGTACGGCAGGTTCGCGCGGCGCAGCGCCGCTTCGAGCGGTCGTGAACACGCGTTCGTCCGATAGAACACCGCGATGTCGGACGGCGACGTCCCCTCGAGCAGCGTGTCCTTGATCGAGTCGACGACGCGCTCGGCCTCGAACGACTCGGTGTCGGCTTCGATGAAGCGTAGCGGCTCGCCGTCGCCGAGCGTCGACCACAGCTCGCGCTCGATGCGCTGCGTGTTGTGCCGGATGACCGCGGACGCGCCGCGCAGGATCGTGTTCGTCGAGCGGTAGTTCTCCTCGAGCTTCACGACCACCGCGCCGGGGAAGTCGACGTGGAAGTCGAGGATGTTCCGGATGTCCGCGCCGCGCCAACTGTAGATCGACTGGTCGGGGTCCCCGGTCGCGCAGACGTTCTGATGGTCGCGCACCAGCAGTTGCGCCATCTTGAACTGCAGCACGTTCGTGTCCTGGTACTCGTCGATCAGGACCGTGCGGAAGCGGTCGGCGACGCGGCGCCGCGCGGCGTCGTCGTTCTGGAACAGGTTCAGCGTCCGCAGCAGCAAGTCGTCGAAGTCGAGGCATTGCGATGCGCGCAGCGTCGACTCGTACGCCGCATGCACGCGGCGGTACTCGTCGCCCGATTCGGCATCGTCGTCGGTCACCGACTCGCCGCGGTTCTTCGCTTGCGAGACGTAGTGCGCGAAGTCACCGGGACGGTGCTCCTTCGACGTCAGGCCCAGTTCCTTCAGCACTTCCTTGAACACGGCGAGGCGGTCGGACTCGTCGAGGATCGTGAAGCCGGGCTCGAGTCCCGCCGCCTGCGCTTCCAGGCGCAGCACGCGCGCGCCGAACGCGTGGAACGTCGAGATCCACGTGCGGCTGCGCCCGAGCATGTGGTCGACGCGCTCGCGCATCTCGGCCGCCGCCTTGTTCGTGAACGTGATCGCGAGGACGCCGTGATCGGGCACCCCTTCGCGCACGAGCCACGCGATGCGCCGGGTGATGACCCGCGTCTTGCCGGAACCGGCGCCGGCGATCACGAGCAGGGGTCCGCCACCGTGCGTCACGGCTCGGCGCTGCGCTTCGTTCAGGTCGTCGAGGATCGGATCGTTCGCCATCGCCTACCGCACGGACTTCTTGAAGCTGCGACTCGCCCGCGGCGCGTCGAATCGGCATGGTATCGCCGCAGTCGCCGCGAGCGAGACGGTGCAAGGCTCCCGCCGAACGTCGAACTCACGGCGCGATGCACGGGAGTTGCGCATGATCGTCGGCATCGGTGTCGACCTGGTCGATCTCGACCGGATCGCGGCGACGTGGAACGTCCACGGCGATCGCTTCGTCGCGCGCGTCCTCACCGACTCCGAGCGTCGAACGCTCGAAGGCCGCCCGCCCGCGACGCGGATCGCGCATCTCGCGGGTCGCTTCGCCGCGAAGGAAGCGGCGATGAAGGCGCTCGGTCACGGCTTCGGCCGCGTGCGATTCACCGACGTCGAACTCGTCGCCGCGGCGCCGACCGTCCCCACCGAACCACCGACGCTCGCGTTCCACGGCGCGGCAGCTCGGATCGCTGCCGCACGGGGCGTCACCCGCGCGCACGTCTCGGTGAGTCACGGCGAACGACACGCGATCGCGTACGTCGTGCTCGAGCGCTGAAGGTCGCGCTCTCGCACAATCCACTGGTCCATGCAACGACACCGCGCGAGCCGTTTCCGGCCCGCGCGGTCGTTCGTTTCGTTTCGTTCTCTCGTCGACGATCGGTCAGGGCGCGGTCGACACGAACAGCGTCGGCTTGGCGACGCCTGCGGCGAAGCGCGCGGTCGTGACCGACGCGACCCCGGCGGTCGTGATCTCGACCTGAACGGTCTTGCCGACCGCCGTCTGGACACCCGACCACTGCGCGACGAGCGCGGACAGGTCGAAGCCGGACGATTGGACGGTGACCACCGTCGTCGATTCGGGCAGGAACACTCCGTCCGCACCGACGGCTCCGACCGAGACGGTCGCGAACGCGGTCGGCGCGGCCGCCGGAGGCAGCAACTTCACCTTCGCGTTCCCGGCGTTCAGCGCGAACGACCCTTGGGCGCGGAAGCCGAGCGCGAGGTGCTTCGCGACCATCGCGTCGGCCGTGCCGACGACGACGGAGGCCGTGCTCGCCGACGCGGTCGTCGTCGCACCGAACACCGTCTGCGCCGATCCAGGTGCCTTGAGTTTCGCCCCGATGACCTGGACGGTCACCGCGTGGACGTCGAGCATCTTCTTCATCGCGAACGAACCGCCCGGCAGCACCGAGACCGGCATCGTCGTGAACTTCTTGTTCAGTTCCTTCTGCTTCTCGGCACCCGGCGCGGTCGATTCGCCATCCGCGGACTTCGGACCACGTCCGGTGTCTCGCGACGGTTCCATCATCGCCTTCTGCTGCTCGGATCCGGAGCCGCTGTCTCCGCCGCCGCTCTGATCGTCGCTGCCGCCGCCTTGCCCACTACCTTCGTTCCCGCCGCCGTAGAAGTTGCGCGGCATGTTGTACGGGCTGTCCCCATCGCCACCGCCGGCCAAGACGGCCGGGGAGAAGGCGATTGCGACGCAGAACGCCGCGGTCAGCGCGTTCCATCGGGTGAGCATGGTCTTCGAGGTGAGCTTCATCGCGGTCCTTCCTGGCGCCTCTACCCGGCGAACAACACGGGGTAACGCACCTGGAGTTCGCTCCGGAAATCCCTGTCCCGTTCCAGCAATGCGCGAAATTCCTCGGCCTGTTCGAGTACGGCTCGGGCCTCGCGCAGTTTGGTCGGGAACGACTCGATCAGCTTGCCGAACCACTCGAAGGCCCGATCGAAGCGTGCGAGCTTCGAATGGAACATCGCGAGGCTCAACGGGATCGTGAAGAAGCGGGAGTCGCGCGCGACCGGCTCGATCGCGACGATCTCCTCGAACGCACGGATCGCCTTCTTGTAGTCACGACGGTAGGCGTGTGCGTTCCCGGTCGCCTGCAGCGCCATCGCCCGGAGCACCGGATCCACGTCGGGTCGAGCGAGGACCTTGCGGTACTCCTCGATCGCTTCCGCCGGCCGATCGACGCGGATGAACCAGTACCCGAGGTACAGGCGCGCCGGGACGTGCTGCGGCGACAGGATCAGGCATTCCTCGAGGAATCGACGCGCGTTGTCGAGCGCACCGCGTCCGGAGCGGACGCCGATGCGGCTCGCGCGACTCGGCGTCGTGCGCGATCGGAACAGTCGCTGCGCGCGGTCGATCGACTGCGCGACCGGACGCGACACCGCACCAGCCTTGGTCGCGAGCTCGCGGGTTTCGCGCGTCAGGCGCTTGCCTTCGCCGTGCGCCCGCTCGATCGCGACTGCCTTGCGATGGATGAACGCGACCAACTGCGAGTCGTTGCCGGCGAGGAAGTACGCCTTGCCGAGTTCGTACAG
>JAEUIB010000568.1 GCA_016795255.1 Planctomycetota bacterium | reverse complement strand
GACGTCGCGACCAACGCCGTGACGCTGACGTTCGTGCCGTGATCGACCGAGGGCGCGGCACGACGTCGCACCGATCCGACCGCGAATGAGCGAGCCGTCATTGGAACCGACCTCGCGAAACCGGTTGAATGCGCGCCCTCGGACGCTCCGGGCCGGAAGCCCAAAGACCGCATGGACGACGCCGTCGAGTACTCCATCATCCTGCCGTGCTTCAACGAGGAGGGCGCTCTGCCGCCGCTCGTCGCGGAAGTCGTCGCGGTGTTCACGGGTCTCGGGCGCCGGTTCGAGATCGTCGTCGTCGACGATTTCAGCACCGACGGGACCGCACGCGTCGCCGACGGGCTGGCGCGAGCGAACGCCGCGGTGAGGCTCGTGCGGCACGTGCGCAACTGCGGCCAGAGCGCCGCGGTCGCGACCGGGTTCCGCGCCGCGCGCGGTCGAGTCCTGATCACGCTGGACGCGGACGGCCAGAACGATCCGAACGACTTGCCGCGCTTGATCGAACGCCTCGCCGACCACGACGTCGTCATCGGCGTGCGCGCGCGTCGCCACGACTCGTGGGTGCGCAAGATGTCGTCGCGCATCGGCAACGGGTTCCGCAACTTCGTGACCGGCGACAAGGTCCGCGACGCGGGGTGCGCGCTGCGCGTGCTGAAGCGCGAAGTCGCGCGCGAGCTCCCGGTCTTCAACGGACTGCATCGGTTCCTGCCGACGCTCGCCCGCTACCAAGGCTTCACCGTCGCCGAAGTCGACGTGAACCACCGCCCGCGGACGACCGGCGTGTCGAAGTACGGCATCGGCAATCGTGCGTTCCGCGGCATCTACGACTGCTTCGCAATGCGCTGGTGGCGCGCGCGAGCCGTGCCGGCACGGCGGTTCGACCTCGCGACGGAGTCGACGTCGTGACGACCCTCCGGACCGGCAGCGCACCCACCGACACCGTCGAGGCCCCGGCAGCCGCCACACCGTCTCGCCCCACGCCCGCGACGAGCGCCGATGCGTCGGTCGACGCGGAGCAGAACGAAGCGCGGGCTCTCGGCAAAGCGCTGGCGCTGGTCGGATTGATCGCGCTCTGCATCGTCGTCGTCGCGCTGACGCCGCTGAAGGAGTTGTTGGAACCGAACCTGCTGAAGGCGCACCACTGGGTCGAGCGATTCGGCGTCGTGCCGACCGCGCTCGCGTTCGCGGTCGTGTCCGCGCTCGGCATCGCGATCGCGATCCCGCGCGTGTTGTTCGCCGCGGCGGCGGGCGTGCTGTTCGAGAACACCGCCCTCGCGCTGCTGGTCGCTCAGGCCGGCGTCGTGCTCGGGTGCTGGATCAATTTCGCCTACGCGCGCGCGCTCGGCCGCGAGTTCGTCCGTGCGAAGCTCGGCGTCCGCTTCCGCGGACTCGGGCGCGTGCTCGAGTTCATCGATCGCCACGGCGTGACCGGCAACATCCTGATCCGCAGCCTGCCGGTCGGGAACTGCTTCGTGCTGAACCTGCTGATGGCGGTCAGCCCGGTGCGCCTCGGCGCGTTTCTGATCGGCACGGCGTTCGGCACGATCCCGGGCTCGGTCGTCTACGTCCTGCTCGGCAACAGCGCGCATTCCCACGCGTCGGTGAAGATCGGGCTGAGTCTCGCCCTGATGATCCTGTGGTGCGTGCCGTATTGGCTTTGGATGCGGCGCCGGCGACGCAGCCGCGCAGCCTCGGCGCCGTGATCCGGCGCCGTTCCCGCCGCATTTTTTTGGCTGACTTCGCCGGTTCGCGCATCTGGAATGCCGGCGGTTCGACCCGCGCCCGCGGGTGATCGCTGTCGTCGGGGCACCCGAAACCACTCCGAAGGATGCTCGCATGGCCCTGTCCGGTCTCTCGCGGTTCGCCCCTCTTCCGTTGCGCCTGGCGGCGGGCTCGATGCTCGCGATCCACGGCTACGAGAAGCTGTTCGTCGACGGCAACCTCGCCAAATTCATCGAGTTCGTGAAGGGCTTCGACCTGCCGCTGCCCTCCGGCGTGACACCCGAACTGATGGCGCAGATCGCGGCGTGGGGTGAGTTCGTCGGCGGAGCGCTGCTCGTCATCGGCTTCGCGACGCGGCTCGCCGCGCTGGTGAACGCCGGCACGATGGTCGTCGGGATCTGGAAAGCGCATCTCGACATGAACGACTTCTGGAACAGCGTGAAGGCCAACTTCTCCGGCGATCACAGCTACATGCCCGCCGTGCTCGTGCTGTCGGCGTGCGTGTCCTTGATGCTGATGGGCGCTGGCGCGCTGTCGTTCGACTCGATGTTGTCGAACCGATCGTCGTCCAGCCCGGCCGCGCCGCCCGCCACCTGACGTCGTCGCCCCCTGACGAACGCGAGTCGCTCAGCGCTTGCGCGGCAACGCGCGATGCGTCGGCGGTGCGTTCCACGGATCCTCCGGCCACGGATGGCGCGGATAGCGGCGCGCGAGCTCCTTGCGCTCTTTCGGGTACAGCGTCGTCCAGAAGTTCTCGAGGTCCGACGTGATCTGGATCGAGCGCCCGTTCGGCAGCACCAGATCCGCCGCGACCGCGAGCCGTCCGTCACCGATCCGCGGCGACGCGCGCTGGCCGAAGAACTCCTGGATCTTGCCGACGACGAGCGGCGCTTGGCCCGGCCGGAACTGCAGCGGCGCGACGCGCCCCGACGGCAGACGCAACGCGTCGGGCACCAGCCGGTCGAGCAACGCCGCGCCCGCGCCGAGCCGCGCCCGCAGCGCGTCGACCAGCGGGTAGCGCTTCAGCGCGTCGAGGTCCGTGACGTGCTCGCACGCTTCCTCGACGACCGCGGCGAACGCGGCGTCGTCGAGCGCCGGGATCGGCGCGTCGGGCACGGTCGCACGCGCCAACGCGACGCGATCGAGCAGCCGCGCCACCGCATCGGTTCGCAACTCCGCGAGCAGGCGCGGGTGCAGCGCGGCCTTCTTCAGTTGTTCGCCGGCGATCGACGGGTCGAGGTTCGCGGTCTTGCGCTCGTCGACGACGAGTTCGAGGAAGCGCGTGCGGACGAAGCCCTCGACCTTGCCCTTCGCGTCGTTCCACACGCCTTCGGTCGATTGGGTCAGCGAGTGCGGGAACAGCTCGCGCAGCCAGTCGGGCGAGATCTCGGACAGCACGCGCGCCTTGACGCCGCCCTTCATCTCGACGGCGTCGAGCACGACGAACCACTCGGCGTCCTTCACCGCGCTCTCGTCGGCGATCTGCACTTCGAAGCCGCGCGCCATCACGGCGGTCGTGCCGCCCTTGCCGCGGCGGCGCGCGACGCGGTCGGGGAAGCCGGCGAGCACGCAGCGCAGCAGGTCGTCGTCCGACGCCTTCTTCGTCGCCGTCGAGCGCGGCAGCAGACGTTCGAGCTGCGTCGCCTCGCGCTCGATCGCGGCGAGCTTGCGGCCGTCGAGTTCGCGACTGCGCGCGTGGACCGCGTCGGCGAGGCGGAACAGGTCCGAGCGGCCGGCGGCCGCGCCGCCGCGCATCGCCGGCGGCGCTTCGCACAGCGCGGCCAAGAGCGCTCCGTCGCGCCCGGCGCCGCGGCGCGAGGCTTCGAGCAACATCCGCGCGGTGCGGGGATGGACCGGGAAGCGCAGCAGCTCGCGCCCGAGCGGCGTGATCGCGCCGTCGGCATCGGTCGCGTCGAGCAAGCGCAGCAGGCGCTCCGCGCCACGTACGCGATCCTCGGGCGGCGGCGTGATCCACGCGAACGCGGCGGCGTCGCGGATGCCCCACGCTTTCAGTTGCAGCAGTGATTCGCACGGGTCGACGCGCAGGATCTCGGGCTCGAGGCGCAGCGCCATCTCGCGCGTCTCGCCGGCCGTGTAGGTGCGCAAGCAACGGCCCGGCGCGACGCGACCGGCTCGTCCCGCGCGCTGTTCGGCGGACGCGCGCGAGATCTTCTCGAGTCCGAGCTGATCGATGCCGGTCCGCGGATCGTGGCGCAGCACGCGCGCGACGCCGGTGTCGACGACGGTCGTGATGCCCTCGAGCGTCAGCGACGTCTCGGCGACGTTCGTCGCCAGCACGATGCGCGGCCGTGGTCCGCGCTTGACCGCGAGTTCCTGCTGTTCGATCGGCAACTCCGCGTACAGCGGTCGCACGTCGATCGACAGCGCGTCGGCGACCGATCTCAATTCGTCGGCGCAACGGACGATCTCGCCGACGCCCGGCAGGAACACGAGCATGTCGCCGTCCGGCGCGCCGCCGCAGCGATCGAGGTCTTTCAGCACCGCGCGCGCGGCCCGCTGCGCGACGGGCAATTCCGACCGCGCGTCCTCGTGCTCGATCGTGACCGGGAACGCGCGACC
>JAEUIB010000559.1 GCA_016795255.1 Planctomycetota bacterium | reverse complement strand
AATCGACGCAGGCCGCCGAGCTGAAGTCCGTGAACGTCCGGCTGCACGGCATCCGCGACGGCGAAGTGTTCGGTCAGGAGCCGGCGCGCAGCGTCGACTTCCCGACCAAGGTCACGTCGTTCCCGATCGAGCTCGTCGTCGACGGCCCGATGGTGCTCGCGTTCGTCAACGATCAGTGGATCGGCACGTACCACACCGTCGACGGTCAACCGGTCGAGGGCTTCGTCGGCTTCGCGTCGTCGATGGGCGCCTATCGCGCCGAGCGGCCGACGATCGAACGACTCGATCGCGCGCGCGAAGCGGGCTGGGTGGATCCGCGCGTGCCGGGCCTCACGCTGGAGGACGGCGGTGCGATCCTCGAGCGTGACCTGCTGAACCGCACGTGCCTCGGTCTGCCGCGCCATCCGACCGGCTCGCTCGTCGTCTGGTTGCCTCGGCCGAAGCCGATGGAGACCGACAGCGCGCCGGGCGAGGACGGCTACGACCGCGAGCGCCTGATGGCGGACGCGTGGGGCCGCGCGCGCGATCTGCGGAAGTTCCTCGCGCGCGACGGCTACGACCAACCCGTCACGATCGTGGTGCCCGACTTGCTCGACGCGGCCCAACTCGCGCAGTTCGAGAAGATGCTGAAGAACGGCGGCGTCGAGGGCGTGCCGATCCTGATCCACAAGAAGCGCGAGGCGTTCCGCCGCGACGTCGACAAGGACGGAGTCGAGGACGGAAGCAATCTGCCGTTGGTGCTGTTCGTCGACCCGGCCGGCGTGCTGCGCATGATCTCGGCCGACTTCACGATGGCGTCGAACACGATCCCGGACGTGCTGCGCAACTGGCTCGAACTCCATCGAGGTCGCGCCGCGCGCTGAACGTGTCCGAGTTCGGGAGCCGCATCGACGGAATCGGCGGCAACGGACCCCGCGACGCGGCTGGTATAACCGCCCAGGATTCGACGTCCGACTCGCGTTCGTGCACGGAGTACCGCCCCCATGGCACAGCCGACGAAGAACCCCCTCGCGCGCCTCCCCGATCTCGGGCAGAGCATCTGGTTCGACTACATCCGCCGCGACATGGTCCAGGACGGCACGCTGGCGCGACTGATCGCCACCGACGAACTGCGCGGCATGACGTCGAACCCGACGATCTTCGCGCAGGCCATCGCGGGCTCGACGCTGTACGACGGCGACATCCGCGCGGCGGCCGCGACGGCGACGAACGAACAGATCTTCGAGACGCTGGCGATCGCGGACATCCGCGCCGCGTGCGACGTGTTCCGCCCGGTCTACGACAAGACGAAGGGCCTCGACGGATACGTGTCGCTCGAAGTCTCGCCGAAGCTGGCGCGCGACACCGCCGGCACGACGAAGGACGCGGCGCGGCTGTGGAAGGCCGTCGATCGGCCGAACCTGATGATCAAGATCCCCGGCACGCAGGAAGGCCTGCCGGCGATCGAGGCCTCGCTGGCCGCCGGCATCAACGTCAACGTGACCCTGCTGTTCTCGGTCGAGCGCTATCGCGAGGTCATGGACGCGTGGCTGCGCGCGCTCGAGGCCCGCGCCGCGAAGGGCTTGGCGGTCGATCGCATCGCGTCGGTCGCGAGCTTCTTCGTGTCGCGCGTCGACACCAACGTCGACAAGGCGATCGACGCCGCGCTGAAGACGGCGGCGGCGCCGCTGGCTTCGCGCCTGACCGCCGCGAAGAGCACGCTCGCGATCGCCAACGCGCGCCTCGCGTACCAGGCGTACCTCGACGCGATCGCCCGCCATCCGCGCTTCGCCGCGCTGAAGGCGAAGGGCGCGATGCCGCAGCGCGCGCTGTGGGCGTCGACGTCGACGAAGAGCAAGACGCTGCCCGACGTGCTCTACGTCGAGGCGTTGATCGGCAAGGACACCGTCAACACGGTGCCGCCCGCGACGTACGACGCGTATCGCGACCACGGCGATCCGGCCGACCGCGTGACCGACGACCTCGCCGCGGCGAAGGCCGCGTTCCAACTGTTGAAGGACGCCGGCATCGATTTCGCCGCGATCACGCGCGAACTCGAGATCGACGGCGTGAAGAAGTTCGCCGAGTCGTTCGACGAGCTCCTCGCGTCCATCCAAACGAAGCGCGCCGCGATCGCATCGCGCTGACGAACACGCGCGCGACGCGCGCGATCACGACCTGGGAGGGTTCATGGCGGGCGCAAACGGCCTTGCGGGATTCGGCGTCATCGGTCTCGGAGTCATGGGCGCGAACCTCGCGCAGAACGTCGAGGGCCGAGGCTTCTCGGTCGCGGTGTGGAACCTCGAGCCCGACGTCACCGACGCGTTCGTCGCGAAGACGAAGGGCCGGCAGTTCGTCGGCACGAAGACGCTCGAGGAGTTCGTCCAGAAGCTCGAGTCGCCGCGGCGGATCCTGCTGATGATCACGGCCGGCAAGCCGGTCGACGCGACGCTCGACAAGCTGAAGCCGTTGCTCGCGCGCGGCGACATCGTCATCGACGGCGGCAACTCGTGGTTCGAGGACACGCGCCGCCGCGAAGCGGACTATCGCGCCGCGGGCCTCCACTTCGTCGGCATGGGCGTCTCCGGCGGCGAAGAAGGCGCGCGCCACGGCCCGTCGCTGATGCCGGGCGGCACGAAGGACGCGTGGACGCGCTTGGAGCCGGTCCTGACGGCGATCGCCGCGAAGACCGAGTCCGGGCCGTGCGTCACGCACGTCGGCCCCGACGGCGCCGGCCACTTCGTGAAGATGGTCCACAACGGCATCGAGTACGGCGACATGCAACTGATCGCCGAGACGTACGACGTGCTGCGCCGCGGCGTCGGCATGAGCGTCGACGCGATCGCCGACACGTTCGCGAGCTGGAACGCCGGTCCGCTGCAGTCGTTCCTCGTCGAGATCACGGCGAAGGTGCTGCGCGTCAAGGACCCGGCGACGAAGCAGCCGCTCGTCGACCTGATCCTCGACCAGGCCGGCCAGAAGGGCACCGGCAAGTGGACGGCGAAGGTCGCGCTCGACCTCGGCGTCGCGGTGCCGACGATCGCGGCGGCGGTCGACGCACGCGTGCTGTCCGGCTTGAAGGACGAACGCGTCGCCGCGGCGGCGAAGCTGCGCGGACCGACGAAGAAGGCGTCGGGCGACGTCGCGAAATGGGTCGCCGCGGCGCAGGACGCGCTGCTGCTCGGCCGCATCGCCGCGTACGCGCAGGGCATGAGCCTGATCCGCGCCGGCTCCGAGGCGTTCCAGTGGAACATCGACCTCGCGGAGATGGCGCGCATCTGGACCGGCGGCTGCATCATCCGGTCGCAGTTGCTCGACGTCATCCGCGGCGCGTTCGCGTCGCGCAAGAAGCCGGCGAACCTCGTGATGGCGCGCGACGTCGCGAGAGCGGCGAAGAAGGCGCAGCGCGGGTTGCGCAAGGTGCTGCAGTTCACGACCGGCGCCGGCATCGCGACCCCGGCGCTGGCGGCGAGCCTCGCGTGGTTCGATTCGTACCGCACCGCCGTGTTGCCGCAGAACCTCACGCAAGCGCAGCGCGACGCGTTCGGCGCGCACACGTACGAGCGCATCGACCAGCCCGGCAAGGGACCCTTCCACACCGACTGGTCGAAATGACGTGATTTCCCGCGGAGGAGTCGGCGCCCAAGCGCCACTCATCCCGCGATGGAAACCCTGCTCCGAGTCACCGATCTCCTCGTGCGCTACGGCGAGCGCGTCGCCGTCGGCGGAATCTCGTTCACCATCGAGCGCGGGGAGATCCTCGGCTTGCTCGGCCCGAACGGCGCCGGCAAGACGTCGACGATCTCGTGCATCTCGGGCCTGCGCGAGCCGGACGGCGGACGCTTCGCGTTCGACGGTTCGCCGTTCGCGCCGAGTGCGGACGCGAGCGCGCGGGCGCGCATCGGGCTCGTTCCGCAGTCGCTGGCGCTCTACGACGACCTGACCGCGGACGAGAACCTGCGGTTCTTCGCGCGCATCGCCGGCCTCGGCAGCGCCGACGCGCGAGCCGCGGCCGATCGCGGCCTCGCGCTCGCCGGCCTCGCCGATCGCAAGGGCGATCGCGTCGGGACATTCTCCGGCGGCATGAAGCGGCGACTGAACCTCGCGGCCGGCGATCTGCATCGCCCGGCGCTGCTCGTGCTGGACGAGCCGACGGTCGGCGTCGACCCGCAGTCGCGTCAGCACATCTTCGACGCGCTCGAGCGACTGAAGGCCGAGGGCCGCTCGCTGCTGTACACGACGCACTACATGGAAGAGGCCCAGCGCCTCTGCGATCGCATCGCGATCATGGACGAAGGGCGGATCCTCGACGTCGGTCCCGCCGCAGCGCTCGCCGAGCGCGCCGGTCTGCCGGGCGCCAACCTCGAAACGGTGTTCCTCAGGCTCACCGGAAAGCAGTTGCGTGACGCATGAACCCCCTGCACGCCGCGTGGCTCGTCGCGAAGAAGGACCTGGCGCTCGCGCTGCGGGATCGCACCGGGCTGCTGCTCGGCTTCCTGCTGCCGATCGTGCTGGTCGGCGCGTTCGGCTTCATCTTCAAGGTCAGCTTCGGCAAGGAAGGTGGCGGCATGGAGCGCGCCACGCTGTGGGTCGCCGACGAGGACGGCAGCGACGCCAGCCGAGCCTTCGTCGCCGCGCTGCGTGAAGCGCAGACGCTGCGCGTCCGCCCCGAACCCGGCGACGAGCCCGCGACGTCCGCCGCGCTGCGCAAGAAGGTCGAGGGCGGGGACGCGCACCACGCGCTGATCCTCGAGAAGGGTTTCGCCGAGGCGTTGGCCGCCGAGCGCTTTCCGCCGCTCGCGCTGCTGCGCGATCCCGATCGCCAGGTCGAGTCGCAGATGATCTCGATCGGCGTGATGTCGGCGTTCTTCGCGTCCCAAGGCCCGGGACTGTCGCATCTGTTCACCGCGCGCGCGCTGCAGCTCGCCGGCTTGCCAGAGGAGTGGAACGAGCGGATCGTCGCGATCTCGAAGTCGTTCTCGACGACGATCGGCGGCCTGTTCGACGAGAAGGACCGTGCGGACGCGGCCGAGGGCGGCGCGGATCGCGAGGCCGCAGCGGCCTCGACCAAGGACGGCCCGGACTTCGGCGCGATGTTCTCGCAGCTCGTGCCCATGACGACGACCGACATCCGGCCGACCGGCCGGCCGCAGATCAGCTACTGGCTGGCGCAGACCGTCTGCGGCAACGCGATCATGATGCTGATGTTCGGGCTCGTCGCGTGCGGCCAGACGCTGCTGCGCGAGCGCGAGGAAGGCACGCTGTCGCGCTTGCTGACGTCACGGCTGCCGCGCTCGTCGATCCTGTGGGGCAAGGCGCTGCTGGCGTCGCTGATGGGCGCGGCGCAACTGCTGGTCGTGTTCGCGTTCGGCTCGCTGGTGTTCGGCGTCAACTTCCTGGCCGACCCCATCACGCTGCTCGTCGTCTCGGCGGCCACGATCTTCGCGATCACCGGCTTCGGCATCGTCGTCGCCGCGTGGGCGAAGACGCAGAAGCAGGCCGAGGGTCTGTCGACCGTCATCATCCTCGTGATGTCGGCGCTCGGCGGCGCGTGGTTCCCGATCCAGATGGTCGACCTGCCGTTCGTCGCGCAGCTCGTCACGCGCAGCACGCTGACGCACTGGGCGATGAGTTCGTACCAGGGCATGTTGTGGTACTCGAAGCCGTGGACCGACCCGTCGATGCTGACGAGCCTCGGCGTGCTGGTGGGCTTCGGCGCGATCGCGCTGGCGGTCGCGCACGTGCTGTTCGTGAAGCGCTACGTCCGCGCGGCGTGACGGATCGCGACGTG
>JAEUIB010000526.1 GCA_016795255.1 Planctomycetota bacterium | reverse complement strand
CATCGTCAAGTCGCGGCTGATCAAGAACCACAACTACTGTGAGATCTGCGCGACCGACGTCCTGAACTACGTGGCGTCGATCTTCGCGCGAGGCGATTCCAAGGAATCCGGGTCCTGAGCCATGTCGCGTGACGCACGCTTGTCCGTGCGCAAGATCGACCGGGATCGCAATCGGTTCCACGAGATCGTGCGCGGCAAGATCAAACAGGACCTGAAGAAGTACGTCAGCCACCACGAGTTGCTGGGACGCAAAGGCGGCAACATCGTCTCGATCCCGATGCCGCAGATCGAGCTGCCGCACTTCCGATTCGGGCCGAACCCGAAAGGCGGAGTCGGTCAGGGCGACGGCCAGCCCGGCGATCCGCTGCAAGAAGGCGACGGCGAAGGCGAGGCCGGAGAAGGCGCCGGTCAGCACTCGCTCGAGGTCGAGATCACGCTCGACGAGTTGGCGAAGATCCTCGGCGAAGAGCTCGAACTCCCGCGGATCCAGCCGCGCGGCAACAACCAACTGCCGATGAAGGGCGGGCGCTACACCGGCCTGAAGCCGACGGGCCCGGAGTCGCTGCGGCACTTCCGCCGGACGTATCGCCGAGCGCTGCTGCGCGAGATCGCGACCGGCACCTACGACCCCGACGATCCGGTGATCATCCCGATCCGCGACGACAAACGATACCGATCGCGGCGCGACGTCATGGTCCCGGACTTCAACGCCGTCATCATTTACATGATGGACGTGTCGGGCTCGATGGGGAAGGAGCAGAAGGACATCGTCCGCACCGAGTCGTTCTGGATCGACACCTGGCTGCGCTCTCAATACAAGAACATCGAGACGCGCTACATCGTCCACGACGCCGCGGCGAAGGAAGTCGATCGCGAGACCTTCTATCACCTGCGCGAGAGCGGCGGCACGAAGATCAGTTCGGCCTACGAATTATGCGCGCGGATCATCGAAAGTCAGTTCCCGGCCGACCAGTGGAACATCTACCCGTTCCACTTCAGCGACGGCGACAACTGGAGCGGACGCGACACCGAGCGGTGCGTGAAGCTCTTGAACGACGTGCTGCTGCAGAAGGCGAACGTGTTCTGCTACGGCCAAGTGCGCAGCGCGTACGGCTCGGGGCAGTTCAAGAAGGACCTCGATCGCGCGTTCGAGGGCGATCCGCGCGTCATCACGTCGGACATCGCCGATCGGGACGGGATTCTCGGCTCGATCCGGTCGTTCCTGGGGACCGGCCGATGAGCCTCACCCCCGAACTCGAAGCGGCTCGGAAGGAGATCGAGGGCTACGCCCGCGAGTACGGTCTCGACTGCTTCGAGACGATCTTCGAACTGCTCGATTCCGACGAGTTGAACGAAGTCGCCGCGTTCGGCGGCTTCCCGACGCGCTACCCGCACTGGCGCTTCGGGATGGAATACAACCAGCTCGACAAGGGGTATTCGTACGGGCTCTCGAAGATCTACGAGCTCGTGATCAACAACGACCCCTGTTATGCGTACTTGATGCGCTCGAACATGCTCGTCGACCAGAAGCTGGTCATGGCGCACGTGTTCGGCCACTGCGACTTCTTCAAGAACAACCTGTGGTTCGCGAAGACCGATCGCAAGATGATGGACCGCATGGCGAACCACGGCACCGTCGTGCGTCGCCTGATGGACCGCGTCGGTCTGGAGCCGGTCGAGCGATTCCTCGACTGCTGCCTGTCGCTCGACAACCTGATCGATCCGCACTCGATGTTCATCCGCCGCCGCACCGAACCGACGGAAGCCGATCCGGCCGAGGCGGAAGAAGCGCCGGTCAAGTTCCGCGCCAAGGGCTACATGGACGCGTTCATCAATCCGCGCGCGGCGACGGACCGCGAGCGTGCGCGGATCCGCAAGGAAGTCGCGCAGGACGCGAAGCTGCCGCCGGTGCCGGTGCGCGACGTCCTGTCGTTCCTGCTCGAGTACGCGCCGCTGAAGCGCTGGCAGCAGGAGGTCCTCGAGATCGTCCGCGAAGAGGCGTACTACTTCGCGCCGCAGGCGATGACGAAGATCATGAACGAGGGCTGGGCGTCGTACTGGCACTCGACGATGATGACGCAGAAGATCCTGCGACCCAGTGAGGTCGTCGACTACGCCGACCACCACAGCGGCACGCTCGCGACGCGGCCCGGCCGACTCAATCCGTACAAGCTCGGCATCGAGCTGTTCCGCGACATCGAGGATCGCTGGAACCGCGGCAAGTTCGGCTCGCAGTGGGAGGACATGGAGGATCACGAGCAGAAGCGCCGGCTGAACAAGAAGCTCGGCCTCGGTCGCGAGAAGATCTTCGAAGTCCGTCGCACGCACAACGACGTCACGTTCGTCGACACCTTCATCCACGAAGAGTTCGCGCAGGCGCAGAAGATGTTCGTCTACGGCGTCGACCGCCGCACCGGTCGCACCGAGATCGTCGACCGCGACTGGCGGAAGGTGAAGGAACAACTCCTGTTCTCGCTGACGAACTGGGGTCAGCCCTACATCTACGTCACCGACGGCAACTACGAAAAGCGCGGCGAGCTGTACCTGTTCCACAAATGGGGCGGAGTCGACCTCCAGTTCGACTTCGCGCAGGCGACGCTGAAGAACCTGTGCTGGATCTGGGACCGGCCGGTCCATCTCGAGACGATGCTCGAGAACAAGGCCGTGCTGCTGACCTGCAAGAACGCCGACGGCGACATCACGCAGCGCGAGCTGTCGCCGTCCGAAGAGCCGCGCGGGATCGGCGCCGGCTGAGTTTCGTTCGGGTAGAACTCGCGCCGCGGGTCATCGCGCCCCGCGCCGCATGATCCCGCTCGCCGACACGCAACCCGTCCGACCGTTCACGCCGGTGACCATGTGCATGGTCGCCGTGTGCGTCGCCGTGTTCGTCTTCATGGGCGGGATGTCGGACGTCGGCATCGACCGGTTCATCGACCGCTTCGCTCTCGTGCCGCGGCGCGTCGAAGCGCAGTGGGCCGACCTCGTCGAGTTCGGTCCGACGTGGCGCGGGGTTTGGGAGCTGGCGCAGCCGTTCTTCAGCTCGATGTTCCTGCACGGCGGGCTCGCGCACCTGCTCGGGAACATGCTGTTCCTGTGGGTGTTCGGTCGCAGCGTCGAGACGCGGATCGGATCGGTCGGATTCGCGCTGCTGCTCGCCGTCGCGGGAGGCGCGGCCGGGTTCGTCCACACGCTCGAGATGCTCGACGCCGGCGTCGACAGTGGCTTCGTGCGGACCTTCGTGCCGTTCGCCGATCCGGCGCGCGTGCCGACGCTCGGCGCGAGCGGCGCGATCGGCGGCGTGCTCGGTGCGCACTTCTTGCTGTTCCCGCGCTCGCGGATCGTCACGTTCGTCCCGCCGTTGTTCCTGTTCCCCGTGCCGAGCGTCGTGTTCCTCGCGATCTGGTTCTTCCTCGAATCGCTGGGGGCGATGGCCAGTTCGCACGCCAGCGAGGTCGCGCATTGGGCGCACGTCGGCGGGTTCGCCGCCGGGATGCTGTGCGCGGTCGCGGCGATGACGATCGCGCCGCGGCGCGTGATCGGACCGGACGCGTAGGCAGCGCTGACGACGAAGCGACCCGCGTGGAACCGGGTGTAGCCCGGATCCCACGCGGGTCGCGCGCGTCGCATCCGTTCGAGCTCAGCCGCGCAATTCGGCGGCGATGTGGCCCGCGCCGTACACCTTCTCGAGCGAGTGCAGGATCGCGGCGGTGTGGACGTGCACCGCGCGGTCGGCCGCGTTCGCGTAGATGAAGTTGTTCGGCAGGCTCTGGATGTTGCCGTCGAAGATCAGGCCGACGAGGTCGCCCTTGACGTTGATCGTCGGGCTGCCCGAGTTGCCGCCGATGATGTCGCACGTGCTGACGTAGTTCACCGGCGTCGACAGGTCGAGGTCCTTCGCCGCGGCCGCGAACGGCTTGCTGAGGTTGAACGGCTCGCGGTTCGAGAACGACAGCGCGCGGTCGAACAGGCCGTACAGCGTCGTCTTCCACGGCACGAGCGTCGTGTCCTCTTCGTAGCCGCTGGCGGTGCCGAAGCTGAGGCGCAGCGTGAACGTCGCGTCCGGCGCGACGTCGCGGCCGTAGACCGCGAAGCGAGCCGCCGCGATCTTGGCCTGCGCGGCGGTGACGACGGCCGTGACCTCGTCTTCGGTCCGCTTCTCGAGTTGACGCGTGATCGCATCGATCTTGCGCATCATCACGATCATCGGATCGTCGCTGGCTTCGATCGCCGCACGCTTGCCCTCGAACAGGCGCTGCCGCTCGGCGGCGTCCGTCAGCTTCGTGCCGGCGACGACCGCGGCTGCGACTTCGGCCGGCGACTTGCCGTTCAGCGCCGCGATCAGGAACGGGTCCTCCGGCGGCAGCTTCTCCTTCGCGACTTCGAGCGCGAACCGGATCATCCGCTCTTCGAGCCCGCGATGGACCGGAGCCGCCGAGAACAGCCCGAGCTTCAGCGAGTCGAGGCTCGAATCACGGAACGGTGCGAGACGCTCGCCGTTCGGTTTCTCGATCTCGTCGGCGTACCGGACGAGGTTCTGGGCGTGCGTCGCCAATGCGCTGCGGATCCGCGAGTACGACATCCGGTCCGCGATCGACGTGGCCACGGCCTGGGCGCGCTCGATCTGCTCGAACGCGTCGCCGACGTCGGCCTTCAGCTTCGCGTCGGCGGCGATCCGCGAGCGCAGATCGTTCTCGAGCGCGATCTTGCGGTCGAACAGCGCCGGGCTCATCAGGCCCTCGTACGCGCCGGTGTTCGCCTTCAGCGAGTTCTCCATCGTGCGCACCTGGTCCTGCGCCTCGAGCGCCGCCGACGCGCTCTCGCGCGAGTACGCGTGCAGCATGTCACACAGGCGCTTCTGCAGCTCGAGCGTGCGCGGATAGCTTTGGTCGCGGCGGTAGGCGAGCTGCGCCATCGTCATCAGGCGCTCGGTGCGTCCGGGGTGACCGGACACGAACACCAGCTCGTCTTCCTTCGGGCCGGCGCCGTCGAACTTCAGGAAGTGCGCCGCCTTGTACGGCGCGTCGTTCTCGTACGCGCGGACCAGCGCGTAGTCGAAGCACCAGCGCGGGTACGTGAAGTTGTCGGGGTCGCCGCCGAAGAACGCGGCTTGCTCGTCGACCGCGAACACGAGGCGCACGTCGGTGAACTGCTTGTACTGGTAGAGCCAGTACTCGCCGCCCTGATACAGCGTGACGACGTTGCTGCGCAGGCCGCCCTTCTCGCGCGCGTCCTTCTCGATCGCGCTGATCTCGGCCTTGCGCGCCTTCTCGGCGTCCTCGGCATTGGCGGCCTTCGCGGCCGCACCGTGGACGCGTGCCGTGACGTCTTCCATCCCGACGAGCACGTTCAACTCGAGGTCGGGGACCTTCAGTTCCTCGGCGCGCGTCTTCGCGACGAAGCCGTCGGCCAGCAGGTTGCGATCGTCGGTCGACAGCTTGTGGATCGAGTCGAGTGCGACGTGATGGTTCGTCAGCACGAGGCCGTCGGCGGACACGAACGACCCGGAGCCGCCCGAGTTGAACCGCACCGACGACAGGCGCACGTGGTCGAGCCACTCCTGCGTCAGTTCGACGCCGTACTTGTCCTTCAGCGCTTTCTTCGGCGGGTTGTGGAACGTCCACATGCCTTCGTCGGCGGCGAGGATCGGCATCAGCACTCCCATCGCGAGAACGGACCAGAAGACGCGCGTCGACATGTTGATCTCCGAGTCGAGGTCGAAGCGAGGGAGGTTAGCTGCGCGCCGCAAGGGCTGGAATGAGCTACCGTCCCGGATCGACGTGAAGCATCCAGACGAACCGGAACCGGCATGAGTTGGACTCCTTGGACCGAAGGCGGCGATACGCCCGGCGGATCGCAGGTCGCGCGGATCGACGAACGGGACGTCGAGCGCGTCGGCGGATGCGATCGGGCTCGTTTCCAAGAGGCGCGCGAGCGGCTGTTCCCTCGCCTGTTCGGCGCGGAGTTCACGCTGCATCGGGACGTCGTCTCCGCGCCGTTCCCGGTCGACGTCTACGCATTCGCGCCGGGCCACGGCGGTCGTGACTTCTTCACGCTCGTGACCAGCGGCATGAGCGACCGCCCGATGGCCGTCCCCGCGGACGACGCCGCGGCCGCGCGCCGTGCCGAGCTCGTGCTCTACCTCGATTCGCCGCCCGGGCCCGCAGTGCTGCGCCTGCTGCGCACCGTCGCGACGATGCCGCCGCGTGCGCAGGCGTGGCTCGGGCATGGCCACACGCTGCCGAACGGCGATCCGCCGGCGCCGCTGTTCAAGACCTCGGAGCTGAGCGCGCTGTTGATCCTGTCGGCGATCCTCGCGCCGGAATGCGATCTCGAACGCTGGCTCGAGCTCGACGGCGATCCGGTGACGGCGCTGTGGCCGGTGCCGGTGTCGGCGGCCGAGTGCGCGTACAAGCTCGAGCGCGGCACGCGGGCGCTTCTCGACGTGTTCAACGCGACGAAGCTCAGTTGCGTGCTGGACGCGCAGCGGCCGTCGTTGGTGTGAGCATCGGCGTCACGCCGTGACGCGCGTGATCGCGATCTCGATCGCCCACAGCACGGGACCGACTCCGCACAGGATCGCGAGCTTGGTCGGGTCGTGCTGTGTCCGCAGGCTGACGGTCCGATAGGCCGCGCAGAACAGGAACACGCGCAGCGCGAGAGCTCGGATCGCCGCGGCGTCGTCGAGTCCGAGCCACGCCGCCGCCGCGAGCGCGACGGCGACCGCGCATGCCGCCGCGATCGCCGCGAACGGCACCACGCCACCGGCGAACCGCGTGCGTTCGACGAAGCCCTTGCCGAACAACGCCGCGAGGTACACCGCCGCGGCCGCGGCCAGCGAAGGTTCGATGCCTCCCGGCAAGCCGACGCCGCCGAACCGATCGACGACGAGGTTCGCGACCGTCGTCAGCCCGAGCCAGATCGCCGCGAACCACGCGCCGTGCGTCCGCAGCGCGTGCGCGAGCAACGCCGCGACGATGCAGGCGAGACCGACCGTGTCGAGCGTCGTCATGCGCGCCGCCGGCCGGCGAGGACGTAGAGGACGCACAGAACGACGAGCGGCACGACGCGCCAGAAGCCTTGGGGCGCGGCCGCGACGCCGAGGAGCGCGAGCAGCAGCGCGGCGGCGACCGGCAGGAGCGGAACCAAGCGGTGGGGGAGCATGGGCGGCAGGGTAAGGATCGTGCGCGGCCGCTTCGCGCTTCGTCCGCGAACGGAGTTCGCACTCGGGGACGTGGCCGGTGCGGGGAAGGGCGGATTGCAGCTAACCTGCCGGGATGCTCTCGCCCGACCCCATCGAGCTCGTCGTGTTCGACATGGACGGTGTCCTCGCCGACACCGAGCCGCTGCACCTCGTCGCGCTGAACCGCGTGCTCGAGCCCGAAGGCTTCGCGTTCGATTCGCGCGGCGTGGCCGAGTTCCTCGGGAGTTCGGACCTCGACATGTTCCGCCGGCTGAAGCCGCGTCTCCCTCTGTTGCGCGAGCCCGAGCACTACGCGACCGCGAAGATGCATCGCGTCATCGAGCTCGTCAGCGAAGGGCTGAACGCGAATCCCGGCGTGCTCGAGTTGGTGCTGCACCTGAAGATGCGCGGGGTCCGGTCGGTGGTGGCCTCGGGTTCGGCGCCGCCGTTGGTCGAGGCCGTGACGCAAGCGCTCGGGCTGCGGCGGTCGTTCGACGGCCTGTTCTCGTCGTCGATGGTCGCGCGCGGCAAACCCGCGCCGGACCTGTTCCTCCATGCGGCGTCGACCGTCGGCATCGCGCCGTCCGCGTGCCTCGTGATCGAGGACGCGCCGGCCGGAGTTGCGGCGGCGAAGGCCGCGGGGATGAGCGTCGTCGCGGTGCGGACGGAATCGACCGCTGGGCTCGACTTGTCGGCGGCCGACGCCGTCGTGGATTCGCTCGAAACCTTCGATCTGGAGTGGCTCGATGGGCGCTGAGTTCCGACTGACCGGTGCGGGACGCAGGCGCCTGCTCGAGACCCGCCACCCGTGGGTGTTCCGCGACCACCTCGGCGCCGGCGACGCGACGTCCGGCGCGCTGGTGCGCGTGCTCGCGCCCGGCGGGGAGCCGCTCGGCATCGCCGCGTACTCCGCGAAGTCGAAGATCGCACTTCGGTTCCTCGCGATCGATCCGGCCGCGACGATGCCCGACGAGGCCGCGCTGCGCGCGAGCTTCGTCGCCGCGCTCGAGCGCCGCGCGCCGCTGGCGGCGACGACCGATGCCGTGCGGCTGATCAGCTCGGAGGCCGACGGCTTCCCGGGCCTGATCGTCGATGCGTACGCCGACACGTGCGTGCTGTCGGCGTTGACGCCGTTCGCGGAACTGCTGGTCCAGGACGTCGTGCGCTGGCTCGGCGAGACGCTCGCGCCCGACGTGATCCTGGCGAAGAACGACAGCGCGGTCCGCGAACTCGAAGGCCTGCCGCGCGAGGTCAAGGTCCTCCACGGCACGCCGAAGGCGTCGACCGTGATCCGCGAGGGCGACGTCAAACTGTCGGTCCCACTGCAGCACGGGCAGAAGACCGGCCTGTTCCTCGACCAACGGGCGAATCGGCTGCGGCTGCGCGAGCTCGTCCCGCCGGGGGCGCGAGTCCTCGACGTGTTCAGCTACGTCGGGGCGTTCGCGCTGCAAGCGGCGACGCGGGCGGGCGAGGTGCTGGCCGTCGACGAATCGGCGCGGGCCACCGCTTGGATCACCGAGAACGCGGCGCTGAACGGGTTCACGAACGTCAAGGTCGCGACCGAGAACGCGTTCCCGCTGCTGCGGCAGATGGTGAAGGACGGCGAGACGTTCGACGTCGTCGTGCTCGATCCGCCGGCGTTCGCGAAGAACAAGCGCGAGATCGAGGACGCACTCCGCGGCTACCGCGAGTTGAACGTGCGCGGCTTCCGTCTCGTGAAGCCCGGTGGTGTCCTGGTCACCGCGTCGTGCTCGTACCACGTCGACGAGACGACCTTCGAGGGTGTGGTGCGCGCCGCGGCGGCGGATGCCGGGCGGGATGC
>JAEUIB010000467.1 GCA_016795255.1 Planctomycetota bacterium | reverse complement strand
CGCAGATCGCGTCGGCGTTCGCGAGCGGTTCGGCGACGGTCACGATGAAACCGCTCGCGTCGAACAGGATCCCCGAGACGACCTCGACCCGGACCGAACCGCCGTCCTGGACCTTCGGTTCCGCGGCGTCGGGGTGGCGCGAGACGTTGACGCGCACGTGCGCGGGCATCACGCGCTTGATCGCGGTCCGGACGTCGGGCTTCGCGGCCGGCGCGACGGCGGCGCCGGTGGGCTCGTCGATCGTCCACTCCGGCGGCTGCAGCACGCTCGCGTCGGGCGCCAACCACGACGCCGCGCAGAGGATCAGTCCGTACTGGGTGCCCTCAAAAATCATCCGCCCTGCGCACGATCTTCCAGGGCTCGATCGGAGCCACCTTGACGACCTTCGGGTCGCCGGAACGCACGCCCGTCGCCGGGCGATCGACGCGCGCCGGCGGGATCACGATCAGGCGACCCACACCGAGTTGGTCACTCTTCACCGGCGTCACGGTCAGCGGTTCAGGATCGGACGCGATGACCGGGAGGTTCGACGACGGGCCGACCGGTCGGGCGCCGGACTGGAACAGCGTGAGGCCGGCCCACGCGCAGCCGAGGAACAACGCCGCCAGCGGCAGCGCGACGCGCAGCCGTTCGTGCCACGAATGCGGAACCGGAGCGACCGGGCCGGGTTCGCCGGCGTCGACGCGCGCCATGATCGACGCGGTCAGATCTTGCAGCGTCGCGCGATCGGTCTGCGGCCGCGCGGCCTTGATCGCGGCGCGCGCGCGTCGGAACGCGGCGACCTCGCGGAAGCACGCGAGGCAACCCGCGACGTGCTCGTCGAACGCGGCCTGCGCACCGACGTCGAGGTCCTTGCCGACGCCCAACGCGAGCAGCTTGCGGGCTCGATCACATTTCATGATGGAACTCTCCGCGAGCGGCCCGGTTCTCGCGACGCTCCCACGCATCCTTGAACATCTTGCGCGCGACGTGCAGACGCCAGCGCACCGTCGCGTGCGAGCTGCTGACGATGCGCGCGATCTCCTTGCACGACAGGCCGTTCAGCTCGCGCAGCACCATGACGGTGCGGTACTTGTCCGGCAAGCAATCGAGGACCGCGTGGACGTGGTCCCGCGTCTCGCCCGCCTCCAGCCGCCGCGCCGGCTGCAGCTCGAGCCGCTCGTGCGTCTCGGGCTCCGCGACGTCGTCGATCGCGATCGGCCTCAGCTTCTGCAGGCGCCGCAGCCGGTCGATCGCCAGGTTGACGACGATGCGGTACAGCCACGTGTAGAAGTGCTGCGAGAAGTCGAAGCGCTCGAGCGCCCGATGGACGCGCAGGAACGCGTCCTGGACGACGTCCTTGGCTTCCTCGTCGTCGTTCAGCAGGCTCGCCGCGACCGCCCACGCTCGACCGCTGTACCGCCCCACCAATTCCGCGAACGCCGCGCGATCGCCGCGCTGGCAGTCCCGGATGATCTCGCCGTCGGGGCGCCCCTCGACCTGCGGAGGCGCTTGAGGAGCCGCGCTGGCGGAGCTCTTGTGGAAGCGGTGCGGCAGGACCAAGGCGGGCTCCTACGGGGAAGGCGGCAGCGCGGTGCGGTTGCAGTCGTGCGATCGCCGGGGGCAATACGAACCACGGCAATCGCTGTGAGGGCCAGTTTGCCCCAAGCCGACCGTTGGCGACGGCGTCAGGGTTCGACTTTCGCGACGGCTTCGGGTTTGCCGCCCCGGACTCGGGCCCGCTTCACCTGCTGGGTCAGTTCGTCGCCGTTGCCGATCCAGCGGTAGCGCTCGTACCGCGCGTCCAGCAGTCGGTCGACCGGCATCGACTTCAAGTTCTTGAGAGCGGCCAAGATACGGTCGCGGAGCGACAGCGCCGTCTTGAAGTGGTCGCGATGGGCGCCGCCGAGCGGCTCCGGCACGACTTCGTCGACGAGGCCGAGGGCCATCAGGTCGCGCGAGGTGATCTTCAGCGCGGTCGCCGCCTGTTCGGCCTTGTCGCCGTCCTTCCACAGGATCGCGGCACAGCCTTCGGGCGAGATCACCGAGTAGTACGAGTACTCGAGCATCAGCAAGCGGTCGCAGACGCCGATGCCGAGCGCGCCGCCGGACCCGCCTTCGCCGATCACGACCGACACGACCGGCACGCGCAGGCGCGACATCTCGAGGATGTTCTTCGCGATCGCCGCGGCCTGGCCGCGCTCTTCGGCGCCGATGCCGGGGTACGCGCCGGGCGTGTTGATCAGCGTCACCAGCGGCAGGCCGAACTTCTCGGCGAGCTTCATCTTCAACAGCGCCTTGCGATAGCCCTCGGGATGCGCGCATCCCCAGTTCGCCGCCATGCGCTCTTCGGTCGTCTTGCCCTTGCGGTGCGCGACCAGCATCACGCGTTCGTCGCCGATCCGCGCCAGCGCGGTCATGATCGCGCGGTCGTCGCCGAACGCCCGATCGCCGTGCAGCTCGATGACGTCGTCGAACATCAATTGGACGTAGTCGGACGTCAGCGGCCGGTTCGGATGCCGCGCGAGCCGCACCATCTGCCACGGGGTGAGGTTCGTGTAGATCTGGCGCAGCAGCTTCTCGCGCAGCTCCTTCAACGGCCGGATCTCGGTCGTCAGGTCCATCTGCGACTGCCGCGCGAGCTGCTCGAGTTCGCGGATCTTGTTCTCGAGCTCGACGATCGGCTTCTCGAAGTCGAGCGACGGCGTCGTCGGAACGTCAGGCTTCTTCGCGGCCATGAACTCGGGCCCCGGGCTGGAACGAAGGCGGAGAGGGTAGCAGCCCGCCGCCCGGAGCCGAAGAGGCACGCGAGGTCCCGCGCGCGAATGCGGCGCCGCGGAAGGTCATCGGAGGTACGGAACGACCAACGTGTCCAGCTTCGGCACGACCTGCGTCGAGACGTTCGAGCTGCAAGACACTTCGAACTGGATGAACACCCGGCCGACGCCAGCGTTCAGCTCGTTGGTCGCGTCGACCATCTGTTCCGGCGACAGCAGGTTCGACGCCGAGACCGACGTGCCGCCGGTCGACGTCCGGAAGCGGACCTGCAGCGACGTCCCCGCGGGCAGTTGCGACAGCGGCGGATCGAAGATCGGCGCGAGCCAAGTCACGTCCGTCGACTGCGGACTCGGCTGCGCGCGGATCCACGGCGAGCGGATGAACGACTCCTTCTTCACGTAATCGAACACCATGAAGTAGCGCGCGTTGTCGCCGTAGTTGTGCTGCTGGTCGGCGAACGCCGAGGCGTTCGTCGTGGTGGCCAACTGCGTGATCGTCGACGCCGTCCCGACGAGAGTGCAGCCGGCCGGCGCGCCGGGCGGGACCACGTTGCCGGTCTGCGGATGACGCGGGCAAGCGCACACCATGCTGGGCGGCGCGGGAGCCGGCCCCGCCGCGTTGCGGATGCCGTCCGGATCCAGCGGCGGCGAGATCGCTGCCGTGAGTCCGGCGAAGCACGTGCCGTTCGACACGCACGAACCGCACCCCGCGCCGATCGTGAACACGCGGAACCGCGGCATCGCCGAGGACTTGATCCCCACGGCGTACGTGAATCCGTTCGACGGCGCGATCGTGCCGGACGTCGTCCCGCGCACGCGGTACTCGAGCAGCAGTGAGTGCGGACCGTTGACGCCGGAGCCGTTCGGCGGCGTCAACTCCTCGACCATGCCGTTGTCGAACGGCAGCAGGTTCGTGAACGGCACGTGCGGCAGCGGGTGGTAAGCGCGCGTGGATCCCGCCGGGACGTACAGATTCGCGTTGTCCAAGACGCATGGATCGCCGACGTACGCGTCGGGACCGACGGCGGTGCCGTACAGGAGCTGGCGCTCGTACGGCACGTTCGTGAAGACGTTCGTCGCGTTGTAGTTGCCCGGCAGTTTGCCGGTCGCCTCGTTGCCGATCGTCGCGAACGTGCCGCCCATCAGGAAGCCGAGACCGCTCTCGGGGGAGTTCGGGATCCCGCCCCCTGTCGACGTCAGCGGCAGGTAGCGCGTGTGACCGCCGTGGATCTGGAAGTCCGGGATCGTCGTCGGCGTGACGCTGCCGCCGATCGGCGCGAAGCTCACGCGACGCAGATGCAGCATCGTGCCCGCCAGCGACTGCACGTCCGGCGAACAGTCGGCCGCGCGGTAGACGTGCTGGAATCGCGCGCCACCGACCACGGAGAACCCTCCGATCGGCGTCGAGGTGCCCGTCGCGAACGGCAGCATCGTCGTCTGGTCGCTCGGCGGATTGAACTCGTCGTGGACCTTCTGGAAGAACGCGACGGGCGCGCCCGCGAGGAACCCGTTCGAATACAAGTCGATGTCGGGGATGCGCGGTCCGAACACGTTGCCCTCGGGACCGCACAGACTCTCGGACAGATCCCGGTACGTCGCGCCAGGCGAGCCATTCGACGCGAAGCCGGTGATCGGCTCGCCGCGGAAGCGCAAGACGACGGCGCCGTGCCGCTCCAACGCCACGTCGGCCCCGGTGACGATGGGATGCTGGAGTTCCGCGTACGGCTGGGCCGGCGAGATCATCGACGTCGGGACCGCGAGAGGCCGACCGCTGAGGTCCGTGACCCCGCGGATCCCTTCGTCGACGAACGCGTCGTAGCCCGCGGCGCCGAGGATCGCGACCAGGATGTCGGCCTCCGGCACGATCCGCAGGTGCACCATCAGGGCTCGCGCGTCCGGTCCGAATCCGATGCGCTCGAATGTTCCCGCCTGCGGACCGAATTGGATCTCGCGGTCCGGTGCGAACGTCAGCGCTCGTTGTCCCTCGCTGGCGACGATTCGGCCGATCTCGTTCATGCCCGGATTGCTGAGCGGCGGGTCGTCCGAGACGAAGAACGACTCGTACGGCTGGAACGACGACGCGTCCATCGGCTCCGAGAAGCGCACCGAGATCGTGCCGGTGGACGGCATCTCGTTCCCCGCCAGTACCGTTCCATCGGCGGTGCGCAGTTCGAAGAAGTTCGCGACGTCCATGTTCTCGTTCAGCAGCGGATTCGCAGGATCGAAGCCGACCGGATCGAGTGGATGGTCCGGATCGGGCTCCCACAGCTCCGCACGGGCCAATTGGTAAGCCTGTCCGTTCGCGAGCGGCACGACGATGTCGTCCGCCAGCAGGAACGTGGTCTGGAATTGGCCGCCACCGACCGCGATCGTGTGACAGGACAGGATCTGTGCGATCTCCGGATCCGGACCGAGGGGACGGATCCGGACGATGCCGTCCGCCCATTCACCCTTGCCGAACTTCGCGACGTTGCTGAAGCCGACGTTCGTGCGCAGCGTGATCGAGCGGACGCCGATCGAATCGCCGTTCGCGTACAGGAACGTGCCGTCGTGGCGGACCTCGCGCGCGAGGCGCGGGGCCTTCAGATCGGGCAGGAATCCGTGAAAGCTCACTGCGGTCGGTCCCGAACCGATCGGACCGACGAAGTCGAGCACCGCGTTGCCCGGGTTGAATCCGATCGGCGCTCCACCGGCGCCGGTCGAGCCGAGCAGGTCGGTTCGCGGCTCGAACGCCCCACCCTTCGTCGACCGCAGCTCGTGCTGGCTCGTCGGGTTCAGCGTCAGCGTCGCGGTCCCGTTCACCGACGCGACGCCGGTTCCCGTCGCATCGACGACGATCGGCGACGCCGGGAAGCCCACCGCGCCGTCGACCACGGGATCGAGGACGACACGAGCTCCGTCGACGTAGGCGCGCGGGAACACTTCGTCGCCGTTCACCGCGAGTTGGATCGGCGACGCGCCAGACAGTCGCCCCGAGGCATCGAGCGCCAGCGAGTCCACGTCGATCGACGCATCGAACACGAGTTCGATCACCGCGTTGCGCGGCACGATCGGTGGCGTGAAGAACGGGCCGAGCCCGAACGCGAAACGCTCGTCGAGCGCGACCTGCGGGTAGAGCTTCTGCAGCGAGCTCGCCGCCGGCCGACCGGTCAGCGGGTGGAGATCGACGGTCGTCAGCGGCGACACGACGTGGATCGAATCGCCGTTCAGTGCGACGATCCCGCGGCCGAACTCGACGTCCGTGAGCGTGAACGCGCCGCCGCCTTGGCCCGTCCCGGGTTCGAACACGACACCTTTCGTCGCCTTCGGCGGCTTGACGGTCAGCGTGCCCGCGAACGCTCCTTGCGTGCCGTTCGCGCCGACGAGTCGCAGCACGTACGCACCGGTCTGCGGCAGCGTGATGCCGGTGAGCTGCAGCGTGCCGGTCGTCGCGTTGCTGGCGAACGCGCCAGCGACCGCGACCAGCGCGCCCGACGGTCCTTCGAGTTCCAGCACCGTCGGTTGCGCGAACGCCGCCGCCTTGCCACTCTTCACCTTCGCCGTCAGCGAGCTGCCCGCGCGGCCGGCGAACGTGACGTCGTGGATCGCTCCGGGCATCGCGAACGAACCCGCGATCGCGAACTTCGCTTTCGGCTTGCCGGTGACCGTGACGCGATAGCCGCCGAACGTCTCGTTCGCGCCGCCGACGCGCACGACGTACGCGCCCGAATGCGGAGCGACGAACTCGTGGATCGTCGCGCGCTTCGACGTCTGCTTCAGCGAGCCGGACACGTCGAGCGGCTGCTGCGTGACGCCGTCGAGCAGTTCCAGCGTCGGCGACAGTTTCGACTTCTTCGTCCGGCGCACGGTGATCGTCAGGACCGATCCCTCGACCTCGTCGAACGCGACGGTGTCGGTGTCGCCGGCGTCGGCGATCACGCCGTGGAACTTCTCGTTGAACGCGATCGTCCCGTCCTGGGCGAAGGACTGGACCATCGTCAGCACGACCGCCGACAGCGCGGTCGCGATCCGAGCGCAGCGGATGGCGAGCATCTCCCAGGATCCCCCGAGGAAGCACGGACGAACGCGGGCAGGGACTCGCTGGACGCGCCTTCCTCCGCGCGTCGGGCCCCGAGGACCGATCCCGACTACACCACGCCGGCGTGGGGGTGACGACGTCGAGGCCCGGAGAAGTCGCGAACTTGGCCCGGACCCCGAACCCAGCGTTTGCGGGAGCGCGAATCGAGACCTTTCGTCCGCCCGTCGGGCTCTCTACCCTCAGACCATGCCTTCGCCTTCACCCGACGTGTTCCGTATCGAAGTCCAGGTCAAGCCCGCGTTCTCCGACTCCCGGGGCAATTCGGCGCTGGCCGAACTGCGCGGCCTCGGCCTCGCCGGATTGTCCAAAGTCCGGTCCGTACGAGGCTTTGCGCTCGCCCTGCCGGGCGGCCGCGCCGCGGCCGAGCGCATCGCGCGCGAGGCGCTGGCGGACGCGGTCGTCGACGAAGCGACGGTGCTCGAAGCGGACGCTCGGCCGCAGGCGCCGGCCGGCTTCGCGCACCGCATCGACATCGTCAAGCGCAAGGGCGTGATGGACCCGGCCGCGGACGGCGTGTTGCGCGCGATCACGGCGCTCGGCGAGCCGGTCGCCGGCGTGCGGACCTACACCGCGTACCTCGTCGCCGGCACGGTCTCGGCCGACAAGCTCGCGGACGCCGCGGCGCGCGCGCTCGGCAACGCGGCGATCGAAGACATCGCGGTCGACGCGCCGCACGCGATCGATCCGACGACGACCGGCCACGGCGGCGCGTTCACGCGCGTCGACGTGCCGCTGCCCGGCGACGACGCGCAACTGCTCGACGTCAGCAAGAAGGGCGGCCTGTCGCTGTCGTTGGTCGAGATGCAGGCGATCCGCAAGCACTTCGCCGAACTCGGCCGCGCGCCGACCGACGTCGAACTCGAGACGATCGCGCAGACGTGGTCCGAGCACTGCAAGCACAAGACGCTCGCCGGCGCCGTGAACTGTGACGGGCGGCGCTACGACAACTTGCTGAAGGAGACGATCTTCAAGGCCACGAAGGACCTCGCGCGGCCGTGGTGCATCTCGGTGTTCAAGGACAACGCCGGCGTCATCGCGTTCGACGATCGTCATCACGTGACCTTCAAGGTCGAGACGCACAACCACCCGTCCGCGATCGAGCCGTACGGCGGCGCGGGCACGGGCATCGGCGGCGTGCTGCGCGACACGATGGGCACGGGCCTCGGCGCGAAGCCGATCGTCTCGACCGACGTGTTCTGCTTCGGTCCGCCGGATCTGCCCGCGAGCGAGGTGCCCGCCGGCGCGCTGCATCCGCGGCGCGTGATGAAGGGCGTCGTCGCCGGCGTCCGCGATTACGGCAACCGCATGGGCATCCCGACCGCGAACGGCGCGCTGGTGTTCGATCGCCGATTCATCGGCAATCCGCTGGTGTTCTGCGGCAGCGTCGGCCTGTTGCCCGCGGACAAGGTCGAGAAGGGCGCGCGCGCCGGCGATCGCATCGTCGTCGTCGGTGGCCGCACCGGACGCGACGGCATCCACGGTGCGACGTTCAGCTCGCGCGAGCTGCATCACGAATCCGAGACGCTCGACTCCGGCGCGGTCCAGATCGGCAACGCGATCCAGGAGAAGAAAGTCCTCGACGCGCAACTCCAAGCGCGCGACCTCGGGCTCTACACCTGCGTCACGGACTGCGGCGCGGGCGGCTTGTCGTCGGCGGTCGGTGAGATGGCCGAAGGACTCGGCGCGGTCGTCGACCTCGATCGCGTGCCGCTGAAGTACGACGGACTCACGTACGCGGAGATCTGGATCAGCGAGGCGCAGGAGCGCATGGTGCTGTCGGTGCCGCCGCAGCACGAAGCGGCGCTGCTCGAGCTGTTCCGCCGCGAAGACGTCGAAGCGACGGTGATCGGCACGTTCACGACGTCGGGACGACTCGAGCTGCGTTACCGCGGCGTCGAGGTCGGCAGCCTCGATCTCGAGTTCCTGCATCACGGCGTGCCGCGCGTGGTCCGCTCCGCGACGGTCAAGCCCGGCGGCGAACCGGAGCCGACGCTCGCCGACGAAGTCGACCTCAACGCGACGCTCGAGCGGCTGTTCGCGCAGCCGGACATCGCGAGCAAGGAATGGGTCGTCCACCAGTACGACCACGAAGTGCAGGCCGGCAGCGTCATCAAGCCGTTCGTTGGTCCGGGCCAGAAGACGCCGTCGGACGCGGCGGTCGTGCGTCCGAAGCTCGACTCGTTCCGCGGCATCGCGATCGGCAACGGGATCTGTCCGCGCGTCGGCGACATCGACGCGTACGCGATGGGACTGCTCGCGATCGACGAGGCGATCCGCAACGTGCTCGCCGTCGGCGCGCGCTTCGACGAATGCGCGCTGCTCGACAACTTCTGCTCGGCGAGTTGCGAACGACCCGAAGTGCTCGGCGCCGTCGTGCGCGTCGCCGAAGCGTGCCGCGACGCCGCGCTCGCGTGGCAGACGCCGTTCATCTCGGGCAAGGACTCGTTGAACAACGAGTTCCGCACGCAGAACGGCACGGTGCAGATCCCCACCACGATCCTGATCTCGTCGATCGCGCTGGTCGTCGACGTCCGTCACGCGGTGTCGTCGGACTTCAAGCGCGCCGGCAACGCGATCGTGCTGCTCGGGCTGACGCGGCCGGAGCTCGGCGGCTCGGCGTACTACGCGATGCACGGTCGCCTCGGGCGCTGCCCGCCGCGCGTCGATCTGGTGCGCGCGAAGGCCGTGTTCACCGCGCTGGCGAAGCTGACGTCGGAACGCCTGGTGACGTCGTGCCACGACCTGTCCGACGGCGGGCTCGCGGTCGCGCTCGCGGAAATGGCGTTCTCGCGCGGGCTCGGCGTCGACGTCGACCTGGCGAAGGTGCCGGCGGCCGACGGTGAAGAACATGCGCCGTCGATCGAACGCGACGACGTGCTGCTGTTCTCGGAGTCGCCGACGCGCTTCGTGCTCGAGATCGAGCCGCAGCGCCTGCGCGACGTCGAGCGCATTCTCGCCGACGTGCCGCATGCGGTGATCGGCTCGGTCACCGGCGACGGCCGCGTGCGCGCGACGAGTTTGACCGGTTCGCGCGTGCTCGACGCCGACGTCCAGCACCTCGCGCACGTGTTCCACCACTCGCTCGATCTCGGCTCCGCGATGGCGCAGGACGCGCCGCGCGGCCACGACAAGGACTCGCGATGAAGCCCAGGATCCTCGTGTTGCGCGCGGCCGGCACCAATTGCGACGTCGAGACCGCGTTCGCGTTCGAGCGCTACGGCGCGCAAGCGACGGCGATGCACGTCAATCGATTGACGGAGAAGCCCGCGCTGCTCGCCGAGTTCGACGGGCTCGCGCTGCCCGGAGGCTTCTCGTACGGCGACGACATCGCGGCTGGCAAGGTGCTGGCGATCGAGCTGTTGGCGCGGTTGCGCGATCCGCTGCTCGCGCTCGTCGACCGCGGCGGGATCGTGCTCGGGATCTGCAACGGCTTCCAGACGCTGGTGAAGACCGGGCTGCTGCCGGGGATCTCGGCGCGGATCGGCACGCAGGACGTGACGCTCGCCGACAACGACTCGTGCCGCTACGAAGACCGCTGGGTGACGATGGAGTCGGTGTCGCCGCGCAGCGTGTTCATCGAGCCGGGGCAGCGATTGCACGTGCCGCTCGCGCACGGCGAAGGGAAGTACGTCGCGAAGGACGCGGCCACGCACAAGAAGATCGTCGACGGCGGCTACGTCGCGTTCCGGTACGTGACCGAGGACGGCGGCGTCGCGAGTTATCCGGACAACCCGAACGGCAGCGTCGACGGCGTCGCCGGACTCGTCGACGCGACCGGTCGCGTGATGGGCTTGATGCCGCATCCCGAGCGCGCGATGTTCGCCGTGCATTCACCGAGCTGGACCGGAGCCGCGCTGCGCGAGGACGACGAAGGCGCGGGCGCCGTGATCTTCAGGAATGCAGTGCGGGCGCTGCGCTAGGCCTTACGGAGGCTCCGCCTCCGTCAGGCCAGGCCGGGGGCCGAAGGCCCCCGGGCCCCATCACCCAGAGGCCGAAGGCCGTACCGCCTTGCACCTCACGAGAGGCGGGGGGCCGCGCCTGATGAAGTGCGGCGGCGTCGCCGCCGCGGGCCCCCCCCCCCCGCTACCGACGCCTGGCGGCCCAACGACCAAAGAGGGGCCTCACAAACGAGCGAGGCCCCTCTTTGGAAACTCCCGCGCCCTTGAGTCGCGCGTGACTTTGACGCGAAGGGGAGCCGAACCCGAGGGCAAGGCAGGGGGTCGACGCGACCGACCAAAATCGCGGGGCGGCTTCTTCCGCTCGCGAAAGATGCACGCACCTCTCAAGAACGCGGTTGGGCTGGGGTTCCTACACGAGACGTATCAGCGGATCGCCGCGTCCGCGATGAACGAGTGGTCGGTCGCGTCGACCCCCTGCCTTGCCCTCGGGTTTGGCTCCCCGGCGACGGA
>JAEUIB010000436.1 GCA_016795255.1 Planctomycetota bacterium | reverse complement strand
CCCGTCGCCGTTGACGTCCCCCGCCGACGCCACCGAGTACCCGAACAACGCGAAGAACTGGCTGCCCTCGAACGTCCAGGCCGGAGCCGGCGCGAGGCCGGTCGCAGAGCCGAGGTACTGGTACGCCTTACCCTCGCTGGTGATTCCGTTCGTGAGGTTGTACGCGCCGACGACGACGTCGGCGAACCCGTCGCCGTTCACGTCACCCGCCGACGCCACCGACGAGCCGAACTGCGCGTTCGCGACGTCGCTCTCGGCGGTCCAGGCCGGAACCGCCGCCAAGCCGGACGCGCTCCCTCGGAACAGGAACGCGCGCCCTTCGTTGCTCTGTCCGTTGTCGAGGAGCTTCGCGCCGACGACGACGTCGTCGAATCCGTCGCCATCGACGTCCCCCGCCGACGCCACCGAACAACCGAAGAGCGCGTTGGATTGCGGAACCGTCTGCGTCCACGCCGGCGTCGTGGCGAGCCCGGTCGCCGATCCGAGATAGACGTACGCCTGACCCTCGTGCGTCGTGCCTTGACCCGGAGCCACGTTGATCTCCGGCGCGCCGACGATCACGTCGCCGAAGCCGTCCCCGTTCACGTCGCCGGCCGACGCCACCGAGCTCCCGAACAGTGCGCCGAACTGGTTGCCCTCGGCGCTCCACGCCGAAGTCGACGCGACGCCGTTCGCCGAGCCGAGGAACACGAAGGCCATTCCCTCGTCGTTCGTGCCCTGGTCGAAGTACGGCGCACCGACGATCACGTCGGCGAAGCCGTCTCCGTTCACGTCGCCGGCTGACGCCACGGAAAGACCGAAGCCGCTGAATCCCTGCCCACTGCCGACGTCCCACGAGGGGCTCGTCGCCAGCGGGTCGATCGTGATCGGATACCGCGCGTCGCGGTCGTCGACTTCGAGGTAGACGTTCGACGCATCGGCCCGCAGCGCCGCGGGCAACGTCACACCCTCCGCATCGAACACGTGGAGGTGGTCGTACCGAATCGCGACCGAGCCATCCGCAGCGACGAAGTCGATCCCACGCTCCGCCTCACGAGGCGCCAGCGATCCACGAACGCCGAGCGCCAGCACGAGGTCGCCTTCGCCGGCGACACGCGTGTCGATCGTGAACCCGTGCTCCACGCCGCGCTCATCGTTGACGTACCACTCGACGACGGAGCCGCGGTCGTACTCGACTCGAGCACCGTGGGCGCGCGGAGTCGCGGTCCGCGGAGCTTCGAGCGCACCGCGCCGGCCGATCCCCGCGAACGCGAGTCCCCAAGTGAACGCGTCGCGGTCGCGCGAACGCGGCGCGACGCGCAGCCCGTCGGCGTCGAACGTGACTCGCAGGTCCTGAGCACGATTCGGTGCCGTCAGCGTCCCCGACGCCGACGTCGACACGTGGAACTCGGACGCACGCAAGGTGTCGATCAACGACTCGAGGGTCGGTGCCTTTGGATTCTCGGTGGCGGACGCGTCCACCATCGAGCCGACGAACGCCAGTCCGGCGAGGAGGTGCATGAACGAATGCATGGTGATTCCCAGGCTTCGCGCGGTTCAGCAGGGTGTGCGCGGGTGGCGAACGATAACCCACGGAAGTTGCTGGAGCGCGCGTCCCGGCGGTGATGCTCCGAGGAACAGCCCCCCTTCGCTCGCGAACGGAGCAGCGTCCCCCAGCACCCGCGATCGTTGCGGTCCGAGGACTGCAGGACTTTCAGGGCGTCAGGGCCCGGCCCGCAGCGCTCCGTCGACGAGCGACAACGCGAACATCCGCGTCCCCGGAGCCGTCTCGAGCCCCACCTGCACGAAGCAGCCGGAGCCCAAGCCTCGTGAGCCTCCCGGCTGCGGTAGCGCGAGCTTCAACACACCCTCCGGTGGGATGCGGATCGGGATCGGCTCGACGCCCTCGGTGAACTCGACCATGCGCTTCGTCTCGCCGTCCGTCTTCGCGTCGTCGGCGAAGGCCGTCGCATCGCCGACCAGCACGAACCCGTCGGCACCGGGCGTGCCCGAGCATTCGACGTGGAGGAACGGATCGACGTACGCCGCGTCGGTCACGCGCACGTGCGGCGACGGCGGCGCAGCCGCGTCGGCGCCGAGGCCTCGACGATCCACCGTCGACTCGGTCGCGACGACCGCGGTCGGCGCTCGCGCATCGAGGTCGGCCGCGAACAGTTGCGCGCGCTTGACGCGAACCGCCGCATCGGCGGCTTCCGCGACCACGCGCGACAGCGTGACGATCGAGTCGTTCACCAGCAGCGCGACCCGCGGAGCGCGGAGCGTGCTCGCGAACACGTGGACCCGCTTGCTCGATTCCACCCGCACCGCGACGGCCGCGCCGACGTCTTGCGCCACGGCCTCGATCGACTGCAGCGCGACGACGCCGGAGCAGCGCTCGATCGCCAGCGATTCGCCGTCGCGCGCGTCGTCGTTCGCGAACCTCAGTCCGACCAGCCGCACCGGCGATCCCGTCGGCACGTCGGCGATCGACGCGCGGCCGCGGATCACGACCGGCCCGTCGCCGTGAGCGGCGAGCGTCAGGCCCTTGCTCAGCGTGAATCCCTCGTACGTGCCCGCCGCGACGCGGATCACGTCGTCCGGTCGCGCCGCGTCGATCGCGCGTTGCAACGTCGGCATCGCGCCTTCCGCGACGCGATCGACGTCGACGAGCCACGTCGCCGGCCCGCGGATCGCTTCCGGCGTCGGCGCCGCAGGCGGCGGCGCGTGGCGCAGCGCCAGCCCCGTCGTCCCCGCGAGAACGAATTGCCCGAGCACGACGATGCGTCGCGCGCGAACGGATCGCGCGAACGCCGCGACGACGAGCCACACGAGCGCGATCGCTCCGAGCGCGAGACCGCGCCACGCGACCGGCTGCGTGAAGCGCAACTCGACGTCGACGGCCCCCGCGGGCAGATCGACGGCGATCCGTCCCTTGCGGTCGTAGGTCGTCGCATCGCCGGCTCCGACGACCTCCCAGCCGGGGAAGTGGTTCTGGTTGACGACGAGCGTGTCTGCGGCGGCGAGGGTCGCACGCACGCGGATGCGGTTCGGCGTGATCGTGGATCGCTCGATCGCTTGGTCCCCGGCGAAGTAGACCTCGCCCCGGTATTCGGGATCGTCGTTGCCCCGCGCGGCGCGCTGCATCGGCACGTCGGACTGGCCGATCGGATTGCCGCGATTCTCGAGCACGGCGGCGTACAGCTCACCGCCCCACTGTTGCGGCAACGTGCGGGACGGGCCTTGGACGAACTCGCCGCGCGGCGCGAGCGGCGGCAGCGGCACGTCGAATCCCGTACTCGCGATCGGCGCGTTGAAACCCACCATCGGCCCGAGGAACGCCACGCCGCAAAGCACCGCGACGACGCGGCGCGTCCGCGCCGACCAACGCATCGCGACGTCGACGAGCCGACTCGCCCCGAACCCCGCGAGCACCGACAGCGCGAACGTCACGTACATCACGAGCCGTTCGGGCGCTTGCATCGAGCGATACACGGGCAGCGCATGGAGCCAACGCCACAGGCTCGGCTCGCACCAACTCCCGAGCGAACCCCACGCGAACACGATCGCGATCCCGACGAACACGAGGCCGCGCGCGCGGATCGCGAACGCGCCGATCAACGCGAGCAGCGCGGCGACCGGCCCGATGAACGAGCCGACGTTGACCCACTGCACGGAGTGGCCGGGGCCGACTTGGATCCACGTCCGATCGAGCGTCGTCAAATCGATGCGCCACGGAACGACGGGTTCGAGGAACGTCGCCACGAGCACCCACGGTCGCGTGGTACGGCCTTCCGCGACGGTCTCGCGCGGGAAGTGCGCATACAGGTCGAACATCGGCAGCAGTCGCGGCGCGGCCAATCCGACGCTGACGACGAACACGAGCGCGAGCGCGATCAGCGGTCGCGGCGATCGAGCGGTCACGGCCCGGGCCAACGCGACCAGCCCGAGCACGATCGGGAAGAACACGAAGTGATGGATGCTGCCGCACCACAGCAGGAACGCGTGCAGTGCACCGGCGACGAGGACGTGGCGCTCCTGGCCAGGCTCGCCGCACAACCACACGCTGCGCACGAGCCACGGCAGGATCGCGAGCCCGTGCAGCCAGTTCGGCAAACCGCCGCTGACGTAGAGCGGGAACACCGCCGAACCGAAGAACGTCAGCGCCGGCACGTAACGCGCCAGCCCACGCAATCCGAGCGTGCCCGCGAACGCGTGGAAGCCGACGCAGCCGACGACGAACAGCGGCACGAGCACGAGCTTGAACGCGTCGAGCACGCCGACGCACAGCGCGAGCAGCGTCACCGGCGACAGCAGCATCGACTCGGGCTGCGCGAACGAGACCTGCCCGCCGCGGCGCCACGGGTTCCACAGCGGGAACTCGCCGAAGTCCCGCCACGTCGACAGCTCGGCCTGCGCCTGGCCGAGGAACGCGTTCCAGTCCTTGCTGCCGATCAGCGGCTGGCCGACGGTCACCAGCACGCCATGCAACATCACCAGCGCGAGGCCCAAATAGACGGCCCACGCCACGCCGGTTCGCTCGAGCCACGGTTTCGCGATGGAGTCTTCGGAGTCGGCAGCGCTCACGCGGCGACTCCAGCATCCGGCTCGCGCCGACTCAAGCCGTCTCCCGTGTCGATGCGATCACGGCCCGGTCCACGGCCGGTCGGGCGAGCCCGTACACTGCCGCGCGCTCCGCCCCCGTCGAAAGGCCAGCCCGCCGCCCGTGGATCCGTCCGAGTACCGCCGCATCTTCGAGCACGAAGGCGACCACTTCTGGTACCGCGCGCTGCATCGCCTCGCGCGGCGCGAGCTCGAACGCTTTCGGCCGCACTCCACCGGCCGAGTCCTCGACGCCGGCTGCGGCACCGGAGGGTTCCTCGCCGGCGCCGCCGCCGGGCTCGAGATCGCCGGGTTCGGCATCGATTGGAGCGCGCTCGCGCTCGGCTTCGCGCGGACGCGGGGCCTCTCGAGACTCGCGCGCGCCGACGTCCAGCGCCTGCCGTTCTCCACGGGCTCGTTCGACGCGGTGGTGTCGCTCGACGTGCTGTACCACCGAGCCGTCGCGGACGACGCCGCGGCGATGGCCGAGTTCGCGCGCGTGCTGGTCCCCGGCGGCATCGTCGTGGTGAACCTCCCCGCGCATCCGGAACTGCGCGGGGCGCACGACGAAGTCATCCACACCGCTCGGCGCTATGCGCGCGACGGCGTGATCGGACTCGCGCGCTCGGCCGGTCTCGACGTCGTCCGCGTGACGGGGTTCAACGCGTTGCTGTACCCGGTCGCCGTCGCCGTCCGCCGCCTGCGTCGCGGCGGGCCGCCGCGGTCCGACGTCGAAGCGGTGCATCCAGTCGTCGGCGGCGCGCTCTCGGCCGTCCTGGCCGTCGAAACCGGCCTCAATCGGTGGTTCGACTGGCCGTTCGGGTTGTCGCTTTTCGGGGTGTTTCGCAAGCCGGGCTCGGTGGCCGGGCCCGGGGGCGTGGGATAGACTCCCCGCGCCAAATCCCGACTCCAACTCGTCGCATGACTTCGGCCTCACGCGCCCCCGGAATCTCGGTCTTCTTCCCTGCGTACAACGACTGGGGCACCATCGCGAGCCTCGTCGTGCTGTCGACGGTCGTGCTGCGTGAACTGACCGACGACTTCGAGATCATCGTCGTCAACGACGCGAGCCCCGACCACTGCGCGGTGATCCTCGCCGATCTGCAACGGCACTACCCGCACCTGCGCGTCGTCACGCATCCGACGAATCGCGGCTACGGCGGCGCGCTGAAGTCGGGCTTCGCCGCGGCGACGAAGGAATGGGTCTTCTACACCGACGGCGACGCGCAGTACGACGTGCGCGAACTGAAGGACCTGTGGGCGGCGAAGGACGGCGCCGACATGGTCAACGGGTACAAGATCGCGCGCTCCGATCCGCTGCACCGCATCGTGATCGGCAAGCTCTACCACTGGTTCGTGAAGCTCGCGTTCGGCCTGCGGATCCGCGACGTCGACTGCGACTTCCGCCTGCTGCGTCGCGCCGTGTTCGACAAGATCGAACTGACCCGCAACTCGGGCGTCATCTGCGTCGAACTCGTCACGAAGATCGAGAAGAACGGCTTCACCGTGAAAGCCGTGCCGGTGCATCACCTCCACCGGCTGCACGGCCGCTCGCAGTTCTTCAACTTCCGCCGCGTCGGCCGCGTCGCGTGGGAGATCGGCTTCCTGTGGCGCGAGCTGATCCTGCAGAAGAAGGTCACCAAGTCGAAGGCGGCCTCGCCGTGACCACCGCCGCCGACGACGTCCACGCGCGTTGGTTCACGGGCAAGAACGTGCTCGTCACCGGCGGACTCGGCTTCATCGGCAGCAACCTCGCGCACCGGCTCGTGACGCTCGGCGCCCGCGTGACGTTGCTCGATTCGCTGTTGCCGGATTACGGCGGCAACCGCTTCAACGTCGCCGGTCTCGAGAAGCACCTCGAGATCGTCGTCGTCGACGTCCGCGACCGCGACGCGATGGACCATTACGTGCGCGGCCGCGACGTGATCTTCAACCTCGCCGGCCAAGTCAGCCACATCGACAGCATGGTCGATCCGATCACCGACCTGGACATCAACTGTCGCGCGCAACTGTCGCTGCTCGAATCCTGCCGCGCACGCAACCGCGACGTGAAGGTCGTGTTCGCGGGCTCGCGCCAACAGTACGGCCGTCCCGAATACTTGCCGGTCGACGAGCGCCACCCGATCCATCCGGTCGACGTCAACGGCATCAACAAGGTCGCCGGCGAGCAGTACC